>DAOWLL010000281.1 GCA_030641945.1 Gammaproteobacteria bacterium
ATAAACACGATATCAAATTCTGCAAGGTCAAGATTATGCAATGCCTGATGAATCATGTGTGCATCCAGGTGGCAGGCACTGCCGGTTGCAATCTGTATCGCTTCGACACCCTGCTTGCGTATGCGTTCGGCATCGTTCTCGGTTTCCAGGTCGCCTTCAATCACCGCAATGGCCAGGTCCTTAGCCGCATCCGCTTTCAATGCCTGGATGCTTGCTTCGAGTAAAGCCGTTTTTCCTGCACCTGGCGATGACATCAGGTTGATGGTGAGAACATTGTGGCCGTCAAAATGCTCACGATTATGTTTTGCAGTATGATCGTTTTCATCAAGCAGGCTGTGAAGAACCGTTACCGCTTCCTTACCACTCTCTGTTCTGGCAAGCTTGCCACCCGGCCTGATTAAACTTTCGTTGCCGTGTGTAATGTTGCAACCACAGGTATCACACATAACTTATTCTCCACATCGTTGACTCAGCTGATAGCAATCATTAGTGAATTGTTGCACCAGGCTCATCAGCTTCACTGATATTGTTTGATTGTCCAGCTGCGGTTTCCAGTTCAACACTCATCAGTATCAGTTCATCACCACTGATCAATGTTGTTCGCCAGTCACCGCAGTCTTTACACACCAGTTTGTTAGGCAGGACATTAGATTCTTTACCGCACTGAGTACATTTGACACGTACAGGCAGGTTTTCAATAACAAGCTCTGCACCCTCGGCTACGGTACCCGCACTGGCAACAGGGTAGGCGTGTTTAAGCAATTGAGCTTCGACACCGGATAGTGGACCCATTCCAACAACTATCGATACTACACTACTGGCGTTGCGTTCAGCAGCAATGCTCTCAACCTGGTTCATCAACGCCTGGCATATAGCGAGTTCGTGCATATCAGACTCAGGCCTGCAGCATCTGGTCATAAAGCTCCCAGGCTGTCTGCGCTTCCTCCGGCGAAATTTTTTGAATCGCGTAACCCACATGCACAACAACGAAGTCATCTATAACCAACGACTCTTCCTGCATCATAAACAGACTCACGTCACGCTCGACACCTTTAGCCTCACAGCGTGCTGTGTAGCCTTCGATTGATTTGATCTGCATGGGTATACCCAGACACATAGGCAGTTCTTCTATTCAAGTATTTAAGACAACGTTAATACAATTCATTTAACTTTGAAAAATAAGTTAATGAATTGACCTGTATCAATATTAAGAATATGCTCAACTGGTAAAAAGTTTCAATAACATACAGGGCTCCAATGATAACCCAAAACGAAACTTTAATCCTTGGCATAGGCAATACCTTGCTGTCAGACGAAGGTGCTGGCATTCATGCACTAAATCTAATGCAATCAGAATATACTGATATACCAAACTTAACCTTTGTTGACGGCGGCACTCTCAGCTTTACTCTGGCCGCATGGATTGAAGATTGCGACAGCCTTATTGTATTCGATGCCGCTGAACTGCAAATGCCACCAGGCTCCGTGAAAACATTCGCCGCAACAGATATGGATGCATTTCTCGGTGCCGCAAAACGCAGCGCACATGAAGTCGGGCTGATGGACCTGATGGATATTGTACGCTTAACGGATCACCTGCCTGGCAACCGCGCATTGATAGGGATTCAACCGGAATATATGAACTGGGGTATGCAGCCAACCCAGGCTGTCCATCGAGCATTGCCCATAGCCGTCAACGAAGCCGTGAAGTTGATAGAAACATGGAATAATGAACAACTGGTCAAACACGCAACTGAACCGAAACAATTTTGTAATACCACAAGTACAGAATCACCTGAAACGGGGGCATAAAAACAATGGAGCAAACAATACTTATCCCAATAGACGGCACTGAATCCGTTGATGAAACTTTGCTCTATGTGCGATCGATATCGCCCAAATTCAAAGAGGCGATGCGTGTCGTTCTGATGCACGTAACACCGAATGTAGATTCGCTTAATGCTGCAGTCGAAGTCCACCCACACGTTAATGCTATACATAATGCACTTCAGTCCGAAGACTGGAAAGTTGATCGTGAAACACGCATCGGTGATCCTGTCAGGGAAATTATCAAGATGTCAATATTGCTGCCGGCCACCATGATACTGATGTCCACCCATGGCCGCTCGGGTATTGAGCGCATTCGTGAAGGCAGCGTTACCGAGCAGGTGCTGAAACAATCGCCCTGCCCTGTTTTTATTTTGCACAGCTCAAAACCGGCACCGGCAGACAATCGTACCGAAGATTTGTTCAAACGCATACTGGTACCGCTTGATGGCTCTGATGCATCTGCTGCAATACTCAGTTGTGTCGAACGCTTCGCAAAAATGCATGATTCAGAAATCGTGATATTTCATGATGAGCTGGAACATGCTGAATACATAGAAGAGAAAGCGGCCATCAAAGCAAAATTACAGGAACACAGCGTAGCTCTTGCTAATGCAGGTTTGAAAGTATCACTCGATATGACGACTTATAAAAAACCCATCAGGGAGATACTGGACAGAATCGACAGTTTGGATATAGACCTGGTCTCTATGGCAACTCACGGCACTCATGGCGATAAAATCGCGATGGATGAATCGGTTACAGCAGAAATTGTTCGACATGCCAATTGCCCGCTGCTGGTATGGTCAGCTGAACCACAATGCCCATCAGTATCAGCTGAACCACAATGCCCAACAGTACCTGACTGAGCCTGCCATGTCAGAAGCCTCCTTTCCGCAGTTTAATATCCAGATCGGCAATGAACTTAGCTGGAATGTAAAACCCATATTGCATGAAATTCGCCATGCACTCAGAAAACTGCTCGATGCCGGTGAAAGCAGTATCATTGATTTACGCAGCATCCCACTGGCGCCCGGTGAAGAAGAAACAATAATAGACACACTTGGCTGCGGCGAAGTCCACGCCAAGCTCAATGCTCTGGGTCCAAGTGAAATATATGAAACCCGCTTCGCCGGTGTCTGGCTAATCACACACTTCAACGAAGAAAACAACGTGATAGGTCGCTTCATCGAAATCACCACTATTCCAGATATCCTCAAGTCACAACAGGAAGACATGACATTTTCACTGAACCTGCTTGAACAAGAACTCGACGAAGATTCTGCATCAGACAAAACCGAAATACACGCGGAGACCAACACATGACGAAGGATTTATCCCGAAAAGATAAAACACTGGGCGAAGCACTACGAAGCCAGGGTATATCACGGCGCAGTTTCCTGAAGTTCTGTGCCGCAACTGCATCGATGATGGCATTACCGCCCTCGATGATACCCACGATTGCAAATGCGCTTGAAAAAGCCAGAAGACCATCGGTCATCTGGTTATCATTTCAGGAGTGTACCGGCTGCACCGAATCCCTGACACGTGCACACACCGCGACAATTGAAAGTCTGATTTTTGATTCTATATCGCTGGACTATCACCATACCCTGCAGGCAGCAGCAGGACATGCCGCCGAGGCCGCGCGTGAGGCCGCCATGGAAGAAAACGATGGCAAGTACCTGCTGGTCGTTGATGGTTCGATACCGCTGGGCAATCCAGGTTATTCAACCATTGCCGGCATCAGCAATGTGGACATGTTAATGGATACTGCCAAAGGCGCCGCTGCCATTATCTCTGTCGGCACATGCGCCGCTTTCGGCGGTATTCCTAATGCCAAACCCAATCCTACCGGCGCCGTATACTCGGAAGAGAAGCTGAAGGCCGTGGCCGAGCTGGCGGCAAAGCATGATTTTTTCATAATCTCGGACGAGATCTATGAGCACTTGGTCTCCGA
>DAOWLL010000187.1 GCA_030641945.1 Gammaproteobacteria bacterium
CGTATACAGGCAAATTGATATCGATGGCGACGGTCGTGTCAGCTATCGTGAAGAAACATTCGCCACCTGGGTGTTCGATGAAGTTGACCAGAACCGTGATGGCAGAATCAGTGATGCTGAAAAAGATCGTGCGACGAAATACCTTGGCTGGGTTGACCGCAACGATGATGGCTTCGTGTCGCGCAGGGAAAAAGAGTACGCCAGCGAGAAATTCGATCGTGCTGACCGCAACAATGACGGCGATATCAGCATGCGCGAATACCGCATGAGAAATATGCCAGAGCCGCCACCACCACCGCCTATGCCTGAGGATTTCGGTCGTATGGGTTTCGATGATGGCTATGGTCAGCGTGATTACCGCGCGCGCCGCCATCCAGAGCCGCCACCGCGATATTATCCACGCTGGTAACGGATTTTGTCTTCCGCTTGAATAACGGGGGCTTCGGCCCCCTTTGTTGCGACAGGCAAGAATAAATTAACAATAAATGATTAGAGCCCTTTAACGAACACCCTTTACTGATAATTGGCAGCAGAGGCGTTATTTGCTCGCCATTTCCATGCTTGATGTCCATGTAAAATGAAACTGTCTATTCAACAATCATTAACGCTGCTTATCATATTTATTCTGGCCGGCTGCGCGGAACTGGCAAAGCATGCAGAGACAATTAAACCCACAGCCAAACTGACGGGTACGCGCCTGGCGGCTATTAATTTTGAACAGGCTGACCTTGTATTTGACCTGGCAATCGAAAATCAGAACCCCATTGCAATAAACCTCGCTGGACTGAATTATGATTTGAAAATCGAAAACCAGTCGCTGGTTAGCGGTGCTACTGCGCAGGGTCTGGAAATCAAACCGGTCTCCACCAGTACGGTGCAATTGCCCATGACCCTGAAGTTCGATGATTTAAGAAAACTGCCTGGTGGGCTGTGGCAGCAGGACAGGTTTACCTACCAACTGGTTACGGAGATTGTCGTTGACCTCCCGCTTATAGGCAACTATGCGATACCGGTTTCCAAAAATGGCGAGTTGCCTGTGCCGAAATTACCCGAGATAAAGATAACAGGCGTAAAAATTAACAATCTCAGCTTTATGGCAGCTGAGCTGGTTGCACAGGTGGAAATTGTTAATCCCAATGATTTTGATGTTGCGTTCAGCGACTTTGATTATCAGCTGAATGTTAATCAGCAATCATGGGGGCAGGGCAGCATCAGTGAGAAAAACAGTGTTCCGAAGAAAGGTAGAGCTACTATTGAAATACCCGTGAAGCTCAACATGGTGAGCATGGGGCAGACAGCCTATCAGATGCTTTCTAAGAAGCAGCCTCTGGAATATCAGTTAACAGGAGGCATAACCCTGGATACGGGCATTGAGCTGCTTCGAAACTACAACATGCCTTTAGACATTAAAGGTAAGGCTTCGCTGAATTAGAGGGAAGCATGGGGGTAGGGAAGTTATTTTTCAACTAAATCGTTGTGAACTACTATTATTAAGGTATGCCGGTTCCAGAAAACAGGGTAGACCGCGTAAATTTGGAGTTAATAGACTCACTATCGATTTATATCACCGACCCATTAGGGAGGAGCATGTTATGCAACAAAAACTGCGCATTATGCAGATAATTTCCATACTGGCACTCAGTGTCTCTTTCAATGCTTATGCAGACTCATGGAATTGCAGTAGTAGCGATCTCGTGCGTGAAGTCATCATTGAATACCCGCAAGGGGGTTCTGTTCCCTGTGACGTGATTTACAAAAAACAGACTGAGGGTTTTGAAGACCAGGTGCTTTGGTCAGCTGAGGGCGAGGAAGGCTATTGCGAGGAAAAGGCGCGTGATTTTGTCGCCAAGCTCGAATCATGGGGCTGGGTGTGCATGGAAACCGTGAGCTCTGAAACGGAAGATGATACGGAACAAGCTGAAGAACCGCCACAAGTTGAAGAACCGCCACAAGCGCCGGTTATTGAACAATAAGAATCTAAGTCATTATGTAAAGACTCCGCCCCGCCCTTGATGCGAGGCCTGGTGCTTCAGAACCATCCAGAGGGGCGGAGATCATAGATCGGGTAAATGTTATAAATGAGCACCCTGGGTGCAGTTGCTTGCGGTCATCCGGAAACTGCCAAAGCTGCGGAATTAATACTAAAAGAAGGCGGTAACGCTTTTGATGCGATTATCGCCGCGTTCCTCACGTCCTGTGTTGTTGAGCCGGTGCTGGCATCACTGGGCGGTGGCGGATTTTTATTAGCGCACAGCGATGATCGCCGTGATGTCATTTATGATTTCTTCGCGCAGACGCCACAAGTGCCATTGCCAAAAGATGAGCTGGATTTCTATCCGATTCATGCCGATTTTGGCGCCACGACCCAGGAATTCCATATTGGCCTGGCATCGATCGCAACCCCCGGGGCGATAAAGGGCGTCTTTAAGATACATGAAGACCTGGGCTCCATGCCCATGTCAGAACTTGTCCAGCCAGCGATAGAAGTTGCACGGCACGGCGTCAGAATGAGTGCGTTTCAGGCCTCTATCCTCAATATAATTGCACCGATATTAACCACCACGGCTGAATCAAGCCAACATTACCAAAGCACTAAAAACACAGGGTCGTTAATCACTGAAGGCGAATTGTTCAGGCAGACGCATGTTGCAGATTTTCTCGAGGCATTAGCGAACGAAGGTTGTGACCTGTTTTACAGGGGTGAAGTAGCTCGATCAATTTCAGCTCTATGTGCACACGGTGGTGGCCAGATAACACGACAGGACCTGGCTGACTACCAGGTAGAGCTGCGAAAACCGGTCAGTATGAGCTATCAACAGCACCGTGTACTGACTAATCCAGCGCCTTCCTGTGGCGGCATCCTGATCGCGTTTGCATTAAGCATGCTGGAGCATGCAAACATAGGCCAGTATGACTTCGGTTCGAGCCAGCACCTGCAGGTGCTGGCTGAAGTGATGAAGCTAACCAATGAAGCGAGATTCGATGCGCATTCAAGCTCATCCGAGGAGGCTGCATTGCAACATTTGCTTGATGCAAACTTGCTGAATGCATACCGGGCGAAAATAGTTGGCAATCGTCGCTCGCTGCGCGGCACCACACATATGAGTGTGATGGATAGCAGGGGAAATGTTGCCGGCCTGACCGCAAGCAATGGCGAAGGTTGCGGTCATATGATTCCCGGTATCGGTGTTATGTTGAATAATATGCTGGGCGAAGAGGACTTGAATCCAGACGGATTTTATCACTGGCCTGCAAACAGGCGTATGACGTCAATGATGGCGCCGACACTGGTCATATCTCCGCAAGGTAAGAAAATCAGCCTGGGTTCCGGCGGTTCCAACCGGTTACGCACTGCAATATTACAGGTGCTGGTTAATATCATTGAGTTTGACAAGTCGCTGCATGATGCAGTCAATCAACCGCGCATACATTATGAAAATGAATTGCTCAGCATCGAACCGGGTTTCGATGCCGAGGCGCTCGGTCCTTTGTGCGAACAATTCAGTAATTATAAATTGTGGCAGCAGCAGAACCTTTTTTTCGGTGGTGTGCATGCCGTTACCGAGCATAATGGTGATTTTGACGGCGCCGGCGACCAGCGACGAGACGGTGTTTCAAGCATTGTTGATTAATTGAGACCTATGAGTGAACAGAGCACTTTCAGCGGGAATACAAGCAATAGTTAGTTTCCATAATCTGTAAAATATCCTGATTTTTGTAAGGTTATCCTTACACTTTTTTACCCCCTTTAAATCTAATAAAACTGTAACTTGTTGATATGTAAAGGTGTGGTGTGTTCACGGCATGGATTATGCCTCTGTTTATATGATACTGAGTTGTATGTAAATGGAGGTATATGAAATGAGCATAATGGTTAAGGTATTTATACTGGCATACCTGTTAGTTATAGTATTGGTGTCAATACTCAGCATTGTTTGGGCTATGTCGTTGATATTTGCTCCCGACTGGATGAAAAGAAAGCTGCCGATAAAACATTAATCGAGAAGGTCAGAGCTCTTTTATTGTAAGGCTTGATGTAGCCAATAAATAAGCCGGCACTCGAGAGAGCTGCCGGCTTATTTATTCAGATGCGCGGCTTGCGTACCCATTTCCTATTTTATGACTTCAATAACCAGAACGGTTAGCTTGAAAAATAAATAATACCTGCCTCACCACCCCGATGACTGATGTGGGTTGTGGTGAGGCCGATCACTATACTTTGCGTTTTTCAAAGCAGATTTCTAATATAATAGGTGAATGAGATATTTAATTTTCGCGATGTGTTCAGTTGTTTTTGCCGGCGGATGTACAATGGGCGTGACTTCTCCAATGGCTGAGCAAGTAACACTGTATAAGGATGAGAGTGCATTATCAGGCGACTGTGAAAAGCTTGGTGAAGTTACAGCCAGTGTGTGCGCGAACACAACACCGTGTCCTGCCGAAGTCATGAAGATGGAACTGCGTGAAAGGGCCTATATTGATTACGATGCTGATACCGTGTTGTTAACCAATACTACGCTTTCAGGTACAGAAGTTGTTGGTTATGGCATCGCGTATAGCTGCGATTAAATAAAGGGGTCTTCAGCAAATGTCGTGGGTTAAACAGATAAAAAGCTTTACCACAGAGGCACAGAGAACACAGAGGTTTTAGCCGAAAAAAACGCACTAAAATGTAAGGAACATTTTGAACGCACGCCAGTGCGGCCCGCAGGGCGAAGCGCAGGACTGCGCGAAGTAACAGACGCGAATGCTGTTGTGAGTGAATAGCTTCGTAGCCCGGATGCAGTGCAGCTATGCTTCATCCAGGCTTCTAC
>DAOWLL010000595.1 GCA_030641945.1 Gammaproteobacteria bacterium
ATAAATCTCTGTATGAATCAGAAAATAGACCATTATTTTCAACAAGCTCATTTAATGAAGCTATAGCTTTTTTGTTTTCTTTTAGCCATTTGTCACGAGCTGACAGCCTGACTTTATCTTCTAATGCAGACTCCAGGGTAGCAGATAAATTGATTTTTAAATCCCTGGCCTTTGTTAGTAAATCACTGTTAATGCTAAGATTTGTTGGTTTTTTTGGAGCGTTGCGATTATAAATATTATGCATGTCGACAACCTTGATTACTATGCGTATAGTGTATGCGTATACAAAGTGTAGCATAAGTTGATACTGATAAGTAATATCTGAAATTACTCAGACATGGGGTATTTATAATAACGTTCAATACTGCCCAACCTCCTTCTATTTTTTCAGGTTAGTCCAGCCCGTAGGATGCGGTGAGGCACGAACCGCATAAAATCTGAGTAGCGACAAAGGTATGAGGATATGCCCCAGGTTTGATCACACACATTTTCTTTATCATTTTTTATCCGGTTTTCTTCTACTTGATTGACTCTGATCAATATTCCTTATGTTACTATCTGCGAAATTAATGAGATACTTTTTAAATTACGTAAGGTAACTTATGCGACGTTTCCTGTTATTAACCGTGTTCATGTTCTGTTCTGTTGCTTATGTCAATGAAGTTTTAGCAATGGAAATTACACGTGCAGTGATGTTGAGCAACTCCTGTGCCGCATGTCATGGCACCGATGGCAGAAGTCCTGGGGCAATTCCGAGTATTAACGGCAAGTCAACACAGTTTCTTGTGCAGGCGTTGCACGACTTTCAGGATGGTAAGCGTCCGGCAACAGTTATGGGGAGGCATGCTACTGGTTATAGTGATGAAGAGATTCAGCTTATTGCCGATTTTTTTTCCAGCAGGCCTTAGGCCGCAAAATTCATAGGGGCAGGAAATGAGCCAGTTCAGTCGTAGAAAATTTATAAAGCGCCTGGCTGGATCGAGTGTTTTGTTTTCAGCGCCGGGCCTGCTAACCTCCTGCAGTAAAGGAGCACGGGCAAAGATTGTGGTTGTTGGTGGTGGTTTTGGTGGCTCTACCTGTGCCAGGTATCTGCACAGGTTTAGCAGCGGTCTGAATATCACCCTGATTGAGCCGTCCAGACGATTTATTACCTGCCCATCCAGCAATATGGTAATTAGCGGCATGCAAACTATGGATAGCATCAGTTATGGTTATACGGCGCAAACAAATCGTGGTATCAATGTATTACATACCCGGGTGCGGGCGATAGATGCATCGGTAAGGATGGTCGCACTCGATAATGGCGATGTGCTGCAGTATGACAGGCTGGTGCTTTCGCCCGGTATCGATTTTAAATGGTGTGAAGTAGAAGGTATGGACGAAAGCGATGCTGAAATTATTCCTCATGCCTGGAGGGCAGGGTCGCAAACGACATTGTTGCGTAATCAACTGACGGCAATGGATGATGGCGGTGTGGTGATTGTTGCGCCGCCGGTAAATCCGTTTCGCAGCCCACCCGGACCTTACGAGCGTGTTAGTCTGATTGCACATTATTTAAAGCAGCATAAACCCAAATCAAAAATCCTGGTGCTTGATGCTAAGGACAAGTTTTCCATGCAGGCACTGTTTATGCAGGGTTGGGAAGAACTGTATCCAGGAATGATCGAGTGGGTCGGTGGCAGTAAAGGCGGCCGCATTGATGAAATTGATGTAACCAGACGCACCCTGCATACAGAAT
>DAOWLL010000149.1 GCA_030641945.1 Gammaproteobacteria bacterium
ATACCAAAGGCGCGTGCTATTTCATCATGGTAGATCTCAACGACTTTCTGCACTTCCAGGTAGTGGTTGCCCGAGCCCAGTGTGCCCATCTCCTTTTGCTGGCGCTTTTTGGCGAATTGCGAAACCTGGTCCGGATCTGCACCCTGCATGCAGCCCTGTTCTTCGATGCGTTCCAGGTCCTTGTTGTCACCATAGCCCTGATTGACAGCCCATAAGGCGCCGCCATTCAACATCTGTTTCATCTGTTTGTTGTTGAGATGAATATTGCCGGTACTGCCAAGTCCTGCGGGGATGTGCTGATAGAGCACATCGGCCAGTTGTTTTTGCGCAGCCATGACTTCGTCGATACTCAGTCCGGTATGTAAGGTACGCACACCGCAGGAGATATCAAAGCCGACGCCGCCGGCGGAGATGACGCCACCCTGTTCGGCATCAAATGCAGCAACACCACCAATTGGAAAACCATATCCCCAGTGAGCATCGGGCATGGCATAGGATGCTTTGACTATACCGGGCAGCCTGGCGACATTGGTGACCTGTTCGTAGACCTTGTCATCCATGTCCAGAATCAGTTCTTCGCTGGCGAATATGATCGCAGGCACGTGCATACCTGCATGTGCATCAATCTGCCATTCAACATTAGAAATACGCTGTAATCTATTGATATCCATAAGTTATATCTAACGAATTCTGCTACACATCAATCACGCACTGTGCTACCCATAGCTGCTCTTGCTGATATACAGTGAGCTCGGTATAGGTTGCGCCTTTTATCTCTACTGCGGGCTGGTGTCGCTCCATATCGATGGCTTCACCAGACACTGTTGCATTAAGTTTGCCATGGTCAATGGTGACTTCAAATTTACTGAACAGCATTTTACGTGTTGCCATTTCGTAGATCAGTGCATTCAGCCAGTCATATAAAAGCGTGTCATTGTCCTCTTCGCGACAGGTAATATTGATAGTCGTGGTTGCCTGAACCAGGGAAATATCTGTTACAACAGCCGTCATGGCAACAGCTGCCTGTTCAAAAGCTTTGGCTAATGATTCACCAAAACCGCGGATACCAATGTCGGCCTTGTGTTCGAAATGTTCCCAGTAAGCCTTGCTCATTAAATAGCAGCTTAATCGTTTGCTGCTGCGAACAAGTTGACACTTATCAATACCTGTCGTGTTAGGTTCATGGTGCAGGTATGTATTCTCGCAAGGACGGGATTACAGAAGAGGCGAATCGCCACAGAGTCACAGAGTGCACAGCGGTACTTCGACTGTATGTAGGAGCGGTTTTAACCGCGAATTGTTAATGTTCGCGACTAAAGTCGCTGTGTAGTTCTGTAGGGTGGGCTTTGCCCACCGCAAACCTGGGGCCACTATATAACTAGATGATTACTTCAGCTTGTAAAAACCAAAATACTTTACTTTGCGGACCTGGCGTCTTTGCGTTGAAAAAATCTTTCTATTTGAAATTTTGACATCGCAATTTTTATCGTCTATTCAATAGGGAACACGTCTTCTAACTTATCTGTTTTCACTGTTCTGGCACAGTGACGATGGTCGGTATTTTTCGGGATATGACTTTATGAAACTGTACCAGTACGGCAGTTCTACCTATGAGGCTCGCATGCACGCCATCCTGCATGCTTTGCCTGACACCCTGTTCCTGCTGGATGAAGAAGGGCGTTATATCGAAGTCATGTCCGGTGATGAGAAGCAGCTTTTTCGTGAAAAGGAGAAGCTTCTCGGAAAAACACTGAATGATGTATTCCCAGAAGAAGATGCCGATTTCTTTCTTGGCATCATATCCCAGGCGCTTGAAACTAATGAGCTGGTAGTTATCAATTATGAAATGAATGTTCAATCAGGCACGCGTACCTTTGAAGGGCGTGCGGTGCCGGCAAATTACCAGGTGGACGGTAAACGTACAGTCGTATTTCTCGCGATAGATGTTACGGATAGAAGGGAATCAGATATTCGCGGTCGGCTGATATCGACCGTGTTTGAAAACTCCATGGAAGGCATGGTGATACTGGATAAGGATCTCAAGGTCGTATCAGTTAATGAAGCCTTTTGTAAGTTCGCAGAAATGGATATGGATTCAGCACAGGGAAATGTTCCGCAATTCATAGAAAGATTGATGTCTACCGATACAGGATCAGAGCTGCAGCACTCATTGGAGAAGACAGGCCACTGGATGGGGGAGATTATAGGCAGAAAAGCGGATGGTGTTACTTGTCCCTTGTGGTTGACCGTGAATGCTGTCAAGGACTATATCGGAAAGCTGACCAATTATGTTGCGTTGATTACGGATGTATCGGAAATAAAACGCTCACAGGAAGAGCTTGAATATGTGGCAACACATGATTTTCTGACAAAATTGCCCAACCGCGTGCTGTTTCATGACCGTTTGCAACAGGCAATAGCGAGAACGATGCGTACCGGAAATATTGGTGCGCTTTTCTTCATGGACCTGGACCGTTTTAAAGATGTTAACGACAACCTTGGTCATCATGTTGGTGACGACCTGTTGAAGCAGGTATCAGAGCGACTGCTCGCGGTATGCCGTTCATCCGATACCCTGGCTCGTCTGGGTGGAGATGAATTTACCCTGGTTGTCGAAGGCCTTGAACAAACGAGTGAGCTTGCATTAATTGCTGAAAAGGTGCTTCAGGCATTTGCCGATCCGTTCGCCCTGGGCGCGTACAAGCTGGAAATCAGTGTCAGTATCGGTATTAGTGTATTTCCCAGGGATAGTGGTGACATCAACGAACTCATCAAACATGCTGACACCGCCATGTATTCCGCCAAAGAGTCTGGTCGAAACACTTACCGTTTCTATACACAGGAGCTCACCACTAATGCATTCGAGTATTTTGCAATGGAGATCGCCTTGCAGAAAGCGCTTGAGCGCAATGAGTTCTTCCTGGTTTATCAGCCTCAATACAACATTATTACCAATGAGATGATCGGCGTTGAGGCGCTATTAAGGTGGCGTCATCCTGATATGGGCGTTTTGTCACCAGGTGTGTTTATACATGTTGCTGAATATTCCGGAAAGATAGAAGCGATTGGTGAATGGGTCATCAGCGAGGTATGCGGACAATGCAAAATCTGGGATGCTGATGGATTACCTCTGTTTACTGTTTCACTCAACCTGTCAAGAAAGCAGCTTGTATTGCCAGGGTTGTCGGGGTATGTAAAAAATGTTCTTGAAGAGTCAGGCGTGTCTGGGGATCGCCTTGAGTTTGAAATCACCGAGAGTGCGATACTCGACCAGAAAGATACTGTGTATGAAAATCTAAAAGAGCTGCAACAAATGGATATAAGAATGGCAATTGATGATTTTGGTACAGGCTATTCATCGCTGGTTAATCTCAAGCAGTTCCCATTGTCGCGTTTGAAAATTGACAAGTCATTTGTAAGAGATGTGTCCAGAGATCCGAATAATGAGGCGATAATTCGTGCAACTATAGCCCTGGGTAAAAGCTTTAACCTAAATATCATCGCCGAAGGTGTTGAGAAAGAAGAGCAGCGCGACTTTCTGTTAAAAGAGGGTTGTAATGAAGCGCAGGGTTTTCTTTACAGCGACCCGGTTCCGCCTGAATCGATTACGGAATTATTGAGGCTGAGAAAATCTGTCAGTAATTAATCATGTTGACCATGTTATAGGTTGCGTCGTACAAAAATCCCGGTGAAATAGTCACTTATGTGTATTTGAATTTTCAAATAAGGTCTGTATGCTTGTGCCATGTTAACGAGTAACTGGAAATTCAAGTGATCATACCCGTAATACTTTCCGGTGGTTCGGGTACGCGCCTGTGGCCATTGTCTCGCAGAATGCACCCCAAGCAGTTGCTGCCGCTGGTTAACGACACCACCATGCTGCAGGACACCATTACCCGCCTGACGGGTTCAGCGGATATCGATCATGCCATGGTTATCTGCAACGATGATTACCGATTCATGGTGGCCGAACAGGTCAAGGAAACGGACATCAAAACCAATGAAATTATTCTCGAACCGGCAGGCCGCAACACGGCCCCCGCAATTGCACTGGCGGCTTTCAATGCTGTCCGGGACGGGGATGATCCTGTATTGCTGGTATTGCCGGCAGATCATGTTATTGCCGATGTGGATACCTTCCAGAGTGCTTTGCAGACCGGTAAACAGCAGTCAGAAGCGGACAAACTGGTGACCTTTGGTGTTGTGCCCGATATGCCGGAAACAGGCTTTGGTTATATAAAGGCGCTCAGCACGGGTAAAAGCGCGAATTTCTACGAAGTCGATCAGTTTGTCGAAAAGCCGGATGCTGACACAGCGGCAACATATATAGCAGATGGGAGTTACTACTGGAACAGTGGCATGTTCATGTTCAAGGCTTCAATATATCTCGAGGCGCTGCAGCAGCATTCGCCTGAGATCTACCAGGCATGCCAGGCAGCGTTCAATGCCGCGACACGAGATGCGGATTTTATCCGTGTGGGTAAAGATGAGTTCGAGAACTGTCCCAGCGATTCGATCGATTATGCCGTTATGGAGAAAGTGGACAACGCCGTTGTCATCCCGGTCGATATCGGCTGGAGCGACGTCGGTTCCTGGTCAGCGTTGCATGAC
Source organism: Gammaproteobacteria bacterium (assembly GCA_030641945.1). Taxonomy (GTDB): domain Bacteria; phylum Pseudomonadota; class Gammaproteobacteria; order SZUA-229; family SZUA-229; genus JABDQW01. The sequence continues at coordinate 4,612 of DAOWLL010000149.1, forward strand.
GTTGGTGATGTCGATGCCGAAGGCAATATGTTGATCGGTGATGTTAAAAGCGGCTTGACCACGAACAGCTACGTCAGGGCCAACAACCGCCTCATCGTTACCCTGGGTGTCGATAACATGATCGTGGTTGATACTGACGACGCACTGCTGATTGCAAATCGCGACAATGTGCAGGACATCAAGTCTATAGTCGAGCAGCTGAGTTCGGAAAATCGCGAGGAAGTGAATTTACATAAATGTGTATACAGGCCCTGGGGTCATTACCAGGGGATCGACTCGGGTCCGCAATACCAGGTAAAGCGCATAACGGTAAGTCCGGGTGCCGTGCTATCACTGCAGATGCATCACCATCGTTCTGAACACTGGGTCGTGGTAAGCGGTACAGCCAAAGTCACACGCGGCGAAGAGGAATTCACACTCTCCGAAAATGAATCAACCTATATCCCCCTGGGCCAGAAACACCGCCTGGAGAATATCGGCAAGATCCCCCTGCAGCTGATCGAAGTGCAGACGGGCAGTTATCTTGGTGAAGATGATATTGTTCGCTTTGAAGACATATACGGACGATGATTTAGACTGTAGGCCGGATGAAGCGAAGCGAAATCCGGGGGTGCTTCCTGTAACCAAAAGAAATTTTCACCGCAAAGACGCAAAGTACGCAAAGAAAAGAAAAATATTTTATTGACAGGCTTAATTAATTATTGAGCAGCCATTCAAGCATCATAATTAACCAGAACGTTTTAACCACAACAGCCTCTGTGCGCTCTGTGCCTCTGTGGCAAAAAGTTATGTCAGTGCGGTAGCCTGGATGAAGCGAAGCGAAATCCGGGGGTGCTTCCAGTAAC
>DAOWLL010000214.1 GCA_030641945.1 Gammaproteobacteria bacterium
GCTCAGGATGAGCGTATTATTGCCGGGAACGGCAAAGCCTTATCCCGGCCTACGGGTGCAGAACCAGCATACATAGGGTATACGTTGTTCTCTGCGCCTCCGCGCCTCTGCGGTAAAACAACCGTATTTCTTTGCGGTCTTTGCGTCTTTGCGGTGAAACTAGCCCGCATATTGCATGAGAACGCTCACAAACCCAGTCAGAAGGCTTGCATCCGGCCCAATATAGCCGTTCATATACTCTGCTAATACTCTCTTGTGACTAGCTCAATTGACTTCAATAACTCAGCGGCCCTGGCAGGTTTTACTATATAGTCATCAAAGCCTGCTCTTTGGCCTCGCTCAACGTCATCCATCATGGCCTTTGCGGTCATAGCGATTGCCGGGATTTTTCTGGCTTGAGGGTGTGCACGCATCTTTTCTAATATTTTATAACCATCCATATCAGGAAGATTTAAATCCAGCAGCACTATGTCAGGCAGTTGTTCTAGAATTAATTTCAGTCCTTCTTTACCTGTTCTGGCAATTACTAAATGATGATTCGTCATCTTATTGATAATTGCTTCCATGAGATGAGCATTGATCGGATCGTCCTCAACATAAACAATGTATTTGCTTTGCTGTGTTTTGCGGATTGTGCGTTTTATCGGTGCTGATTCTGGCTGAATGAATTTTTGCTCATCGCTAAGTGGCAGCTCTATCCAGAAATTGCTGCCTTTGCCTACCGTGCTTTCTGCACCAACAGTTCCGCCCATCATATTGACTAATCGTTGGGTAATAGTTAGGCCAATGCCCGTACCCGTAACCTTAGTAAGCTCAGCACCCATGCGCTCAAATGGCATGAACAACTGTTTTTGTTGTTTAGTGCTGAGACCTTTGCCTGTATCAATGACATTGATACGCAAGCGTTTATTATTATTTACTTCGTAGTTAACCGTAATAGTGCCTTGCTGTTGGTTGTATTTAACTGCGTTACTGAGCAGGTTAAGCAATGCTTGCTTTAAACTGGTGTGGTTAGCCATGACAATATAGTCTACATGGGGATCAAATGAGAGATTTACCTCTGCATCCTGCGCTATAGGTTTGATCAGCGAATAACATTCTTCCAGTACGCCCTGCAGTTTTACTGGTTTCACCAATATGGTTAACTCGCCACTTTCAATTCTGGCCAGGTCAAGCACATCATCAATCAGTGCTAACAGGTGATCGCCTGCTTTATTGATATGTTGAATATGTTTTTCCAGTTCTGGGTCCAGGTCTTTTTCGTACAGAATTAAATCAGAAAACGCAATAATGGCATGCAGTGGTGTGCGCAGTTCATGACTCATTCTAGAAAGAAATTCCGACTTGGTCTGGTTGGCGCGTTCTGCCTCCTCCTTGGCTGCCTTTATGTCGGCCGTACGTTGTTCCACCCGTGTCTCAAGTTCTTCGTTAAGGAGCTGGAGTTTCTTTTCGGCCAACTTGCGCTCGGTGACGTCAACGGCGAAGCCCAGGACATGTGTGATTTCTCCCGCTGTATTACGCATTGGACCTAAGGTGATATCGATGGTAATGAGGGCATCGTTGGCAACTCGCATTTGCGCCTCATATCGCACGATCTCACCGTGCACAGCCCGTGCAATGTTAGCTTTCAGTTCCGCCTGCACTTGCTTGTCGTAATTCCACCAGTAGGTGTCCCAGAATGGTTGACCCAGCACTTCCTCCTTTTTGATTCCGGCTGCCTGTAACGGAGCTTCGTTGGTATCGATCAGCACGCCATCAAGCGTGTAAAGTCCAATGAAGCCGTACAGGCCATCCAGAATTTGGCGGCTGCGTGCCTCGCCTTCACGAAGCGCCAATTCAGCCGTTATCACCTGACTACGCGCTTCACCTTCTTTCAGCGCCAATTCAGCCTCCATCAGACGTCGCAGGTTCTGCTCATGTTCAATTTGAAGATGACTGACGCGCGAAAAGACCGCGAGGCCCGTTAACACGATTAAGGCAGCCAGCAATGCAATCAGCCAACTTGTCCTGAAGGAGACAAGCTCAGAATGCTTTCCTGCTTCCTCAACATAACGTTTGGCTCGGTCTAACGCGAAGGAGCGAATGTAATCGATATGAGGAAATACTTCGGCAAATTTCTGTGTAGCGACCGCCCTGACCAAATGTTCGGCAGTCACATGGTCTCCTTTTTCGGCAGCGGCAAGAATTTCTAATCGAGTTGCATCCCATTGCTTAAATTTGAGCTCCAGTTCCTTGACCCGATTCATGTCACCAAGGAAATTGGCATTGATCACCTCCATGTCAGCTATAACAGTCTTGGTAAGAGCCTCTGCCTCGCTACGCAACTGCTCAAGCTTTTCATTCCCGCCCCTGACCAGGAGAACCTTGACAACATTATTTTGCAAATTAAACAACGTTTCATCCATTTGCGTCGCAGCATTACTGACAGCAAAGGGGTGGGTATAAAGATTTTGGGTAATGGCCTGCAATTGAAGCATATTCTTGATCGAATACAAACCAAGGCCAAGCACGGCCAGAAGAATCAGAGCGTATCCGATCAGGATTAGGAGTGTGATCGTATTGCGTGAGCTATTATTCATTTAGGGGTCTGCTCATGTAGGAGTCTGCTCATGAAACAGTGATTTTCGAATGTTAAAGATCCTATGCTTAGTTTATCGGTTACCATGCCCAATAAAAGTATAACTCAACCGTTGAGCGTCCGCTTATGGCGATAGCAGACATTCGCTATGACACTAAGGAGTGAGGTTATAGAAGAATAATATAAGCCCCCAGGCTTAATGCAATACTTTGTGAATATAAACCAGTGATCAACTGGTTCGTAGACTATACGCTTTAGCTGCTCGCCAGTCGCAACAGTTTGTCCAGGGTTTTTGTCGGCAGTAGGCGTTTTAAATAGCCGAACAGGTAGGTTGGGAAGGTCACGTAATAACACGCCTTTGGATTATTCGATTCAAGTAGTAGCTTATTTGCGGTTATTTAAGGCAGGATTCACCGCAAAGACGCAAAGGCCGCAAAGTAATATTTTATTAACCACAGAGGCGCGGAGACGCAGAGAGTACAACAGTGGTAGTAAGTAGGCCTGCATAAGCGAAGCGTTGTCCTTCGACAAGCTCAGGATGAGCGTATTATTGCCGGGTACGGCAAAGCCTTATCCCGGCCTGCGGGTGCAGAACCAGCATACATATGGTATACGCTGTTCTCTGCGTCTCTGCGCCTCTGCGGTAAAACAATCGTATTTTCTTTGCGCGCTTTGCGTCTTTGCGGTGAATGATTAAATGATCTTTTCGAACGATCATTGCCTGGATGACATCATTAGCTGCTCGCCATGCGCAACAGCTTGTCCAGGGTTTTACCGGGCAACACACGTTTAAGGTAACCGAACAGGTAAGTCGGGAAGGTCACGTAATAGCGTGCTTTCGGATTGCGTGATTCAAGTGCGTGTATAACTTTTTTCAACACGGCTTCCGGCGGCAGCGTAAATGGCACCGCCGGGCCTTCCTTGTTTAATCGATTGAGTACTTGTTTGTAGCGTTCACGATGTACGCTGTTTTCAACATCAATATGTTTTTGCAGGGCGAGCAGTGCATTGGCGCGAAAGCGGCTCAGTATTGGACCCGGCTCAACCAGTGAAACGTGTATATTGGTGTCCTTGAGCTCCAGTCGCAGTGTATCGCTCAAACCTTCGATAGCGAACTTGCTGGCGTTGTAGGCGCCACGAAACGGCATCGCGACGAAACCGAGTACAGAACTGTTTTTGATGATGCGGCCATAACCCTGTTTGCGCATCACCGGCAACAGCAGATTGGTGAGTTCAAGCCAGCCGAAAAAATTGGTTTCAAACTGGGCGCGAATGGCGTCACGGCTCAGATCTTCGACGGCACCCGGCAAACCAAAGGCGCCATTGTTGAACAATGCATAGAGCTCGCCATCGGTTCTGTGCAGTATTTCATCGACAGCCCGCTTGATTGATGCTGAATCATCCAGGTCAAGCTGCAGGCTTTCAAAGCCTTCAGTATTTAACTTTTCTACACTTTCTGGCCGCCTGGCCGTGGCAAACACACGGTAGCCGCGCTGCTGCAGGCCACGGGCTACGCAATAGCCGATTCCGCTCGAGCAGCCGGTGATGAGTATGGTCTTTCCAGCATGGTTTGACATGCGCAAAGCTTAGCATGGGCATGACAGGGAGCAGGCAGGGCGTATATAATTCGCTGCTTATATTTTCAGGCTGGAATGATATGCCAATATACGAATACCAGTGCACGGAATGTGGTTACCAGACCGAAGTGCTGCAGAAAATTTCCGATGATCCGTTGAAGGATTGTCCTCAATGCGGCAAGCCGGCCATGAAAAAAATGGTGACGGCGGCGGCATTTCGCCTTAAAGGTGGAGGCTGGTATGAAACCGATTTTAAATCCGGCAAGAAGAAAAACGTGCATGATTCAGGTGATGCCTCGAAATCAGACAACAAATCACCTGACAAGGCAGCAGCTAAGGCAGGGGATAAGCCTGCCGGTGCTGGCA
>DAOWLL010000421.1 GCA_030641945.1 Gammaproteobacteria bacterium
CAGCAGGTAAAGCTCGAGTACAAACGGGGCTGGAAGCATGGTGAAAGTTTAAAGTCGGTAATGGATCAATCGTTTGAACGTGATCTCGGACGGGGCATTACGCAATCCGGGCCGCATCGGGCGGATCTGATGATTCAGATAGATGGGAAATCTGCGCAGACAGGAATATCTCGAGGACAGCAGAAGGTGCTGGTTGCACTATTGAAACTTGCACAGGTTCAGCATTTCACACAATCAGCCGACAGGCATTGCATTCTTCTTTATGATGACCTGGCAGCCGAACTGGATGAAAACCATCGTATGCAAATATTATCGGTCCTACATGAAATGCCGATTCAGCTGTTTTTAACCGTCATTGAGCCGCAACAAATTGATCTTCAGCTATGGTCCGATGTTTGTATGTTCCACGTGGAACAGGGGCAATTGATTTAGAACCCTGGTCCCGGTTTTCAAGTCCTGTATATTCATTTTTCATTTGCACAGCGCCTGTGCCTATTGTTCTGAAAAGCCTGATATAATGCGGTTTTTGTTGTAACTGTGTAATTTCTATGAGTTCAGATCAAACCTACGATTCCTCCAATATTAAAGTACTGAGAGGGCTGGATGCTGTACGCAAGCGCCCTGGCATGTACATCGGTGATACGGATGATGGTACTGGCCTGCATCACATGGTATTCGAGGTTGTCGATAACTCTATCGATGAAGCGCTCGCAGGCCATTGTTCAGAAATCAAGGTTAAGATTCACAGCGATAACTCAGTCACCGTGACTGATAACGGCCGCGGTATTCCAACAGATATCCACCCGGAAGAAGGGCGTTCAGCCGCAGAAGTTATTATGACCGTGCTGCATGCCGGTGGTAAATTCGATGATAATTCCTACAAGGTTTCCGGTGGCCTCCATGGTGTCGGTGTATCCGTTGTAAACGCCTTATCTGAAAAACTGGAATTGACCATTTACAGGAATGGCAAGATCCACAAACAGGAATACCAGATGGGAGAGCCGGTTGAATCCCTGGCGGTAACGGGTGATACCGAAAAAACAGGGACTGGCCTGCGTTTCTGGCCCAGCGAAGCTATCTTTACCAATATTGAATTTCACTACGACATACTCTCAAAACGTCTCAGAGAACTGTCATTCCTGAATTCAGGCGTAAGAATCGTACTTTCTGATGAGCGAGGCGATAAAAAGGACGAATTCGAATATGAAGGCGGTATCAAGTCTTTTGTAGAGCACCTGAATAAGAACAAAACACCGCTGCATCAGAATGTATTGCACTTTGATACTGATAAAGACGGCATAGGTATCGAGGTGGCGATGCAATGGAATGACTCGTACCAGGAAAATATCTATCCCTTTACCAATAATATTCCACAGAAGGACGGTGGTACCCATATCGCAGGTTTCCGCGCAGCGCTAACACGCAGTTTGAACCAGTACATGGAAAAAGAAGGCATAACATCGCGTGCCAAGGTGAACGTATCCGGTGATGATGCGCGCGAAGGCCTTACGGCCGTGCTGTCTGTGAAAGTATCCGATCCAAAATTTTCATCGCAAACAAAGGAAAAGCTGGTGTCATCCGAGGTGAAAGCTGCAGTTGAATCGACACTGAGTGAAAAAATGCAGGAGTTTTTGCTGGAGCATCCCACAGAAGCAAAAGCAATTACCTCTAAAATTATAGATGCTTCGCGTGCACGCGAAGCAGCAAGAAAAGCACGTGAAATGACCCGCCGTAAGGGTGCACTGGATATAGCCGGATTACCCGGAAAGCTGGCAGACTGCCAGGAAAAGGATCCTGCAATGAGCGAGATTTACCTGGTGGAGGGTGATTCCGCAGGTGGATCCGCGAAACAGGGGCGTGATCGTCGTACCCAGGCGATTCTGCCGCTCAAGGGCAAGATTCTGAATGTGGAAAAGGCCAGGTTTGACAAAATGCTGTCTTCTGCCGAGGTAGGTACGCTGATAACTGCACTGGGCTGTGGTATTGGTGCTGACGAGTTTAATCCTGACAAGCTTCGTTACCACCGAATTATTATTATGACGGATGCTGATGTTGACGGTTCGCATATCCGTACTCTGTTATTAACATTCTTCTATCGCCAGATGGGTGCGATTATCGAACGCGGCCATGTTTATATTGCGCAGCCGCCTTTATATAAGGTCAAGAAGGGCAAGCAGGAACGATATGTAAAGGATGATGATGAACTTGATGCCTATCTGCTGCAGCAGGCGCTAGAGGGTGCACATCTGTATGTTAGCGAGGATACACCGTCTATATCCGAAACAGCCCTGGAAGATCTGGCTATACAATACCTGACTGCAAATAAGATTATTCGTCGTTTGTCACGCAGAGTCGATATAAATGTGCTGAATGAAATGATTTATCTCAAGGGTGTAACAGAAGATGATCAGAAAGAACCAGCAGTAGTTCAGAAATACTTAGATAACTTATTGATTTTATTGGATAAATACAAGTTATCCGGGGTTTGTTATTCCGGTGAAGTCATTACTGACGAGGAAGGAAATGCTGGCCTTGAAATGACCAAGACCGTGCATGGCCTGGATCACAATTTTACGCTGGATACCGAGTTCTTTGC
>DAOWLL010000211.1 GCA_030641945.1 Gammaproteobacteria bacterium
CGCGAACGGTTTAGTCATTGCGAGAAGCGGCAGCGACGTGGCAATCTTAAAAATTGCCGTCATTGCGAGCGAAGCGCGGCAATCTCCACTGTATGGCACAGCTGTTGAGGAGATTGCTTCGTGCCTCGCAATGACGAATTAATTTGAGCATCCTTAGCCCAGTACAGTAGATTTAATCATCACAGCATGAGCAACAACATACAAATCGTATCACCTGTCGATGGCTCGATTGTCGCGGAAAGAGAACTGGCCAGCGAAGCGGAAATTCTGTCCGCATTGCAGGCATCTAACTCAGCCCAGACAGCCTGGCATCAGACCAGCGTTCAACAGCGCGCCGCGCTGTGTCATAAAGCCATTGATATCATGCGCGACAACACGGCTGAACTCGCAGAAGAAATTACCCGGCTGATGGGTCGACCGATTTCGCAAAGCCCGGGAGAACTTCGCGGCCTGGAACAACGCGCCCGCTACATGATCGACATTGCAGAGCAGGCACTCGGCGATATAGCGATAAATGAGGATGAAGACTTTACCCGCTTCATTCGCCATGAACCATTGGGTACAGTGCTGGTGCTGGCGCCGTGGAATTATCCCTACCTGACAGCCGTCAATTCAATCATCCCCGCATTGATGGCAGGCAACACCGTCATACTCAAACACTCGAAACAAACCCTGTTGTGCGCCGAACGGTTTCAGCAGGCATTCATTCAGGCCGGATTACCCGCAGGCGTGTTTCAGTATCTACACCTGGATCATAAAAACACGTCGAAACTGATTAAAAACAGTTCAGTCAAGTTTGTATCCTTCACCGGTTCGGTCAACGGCGGTAAGGCCATCGAACTCGCGGCAGCGGGACTGTTCAAGGGTGTTGCACTTGAACTGGGTGGCAAAGATCCAGCCTACGTGATGAGCGATGCTGATCTGGAACACAGCGTAGAGAACCTGGTCGATGGCGCCTTTTTCAATAGCGGCCAATCCTGTTGCGGCGTCGAGCGCATCTATGTCCATGCAGATATCTTCGAGCCGTTCGGTGAACAGTTTGTCGACAAGGTAAAACACTATCGCCTGGGCAATCCGCTCGATGCCGATACCACGCTGGGGCCGATGGTAAACGCCAAAGCAGCGGAGTTTGTTCGAGAGCAGATAAACCAGGCCTGTTCGAGCGGCGCTAAAGCCTGCATCGATGCAGAACTGTTTGCTGCAAATCAGCCGGGCACTAACTACCTGGCACCGCAGGTACTGGTTGATGTGAATCATGACATGGCCGTGATGAAACAGGAAAGTTTCGGCCCGGTTGTCGGCATCATGAAAGTCAACAATAATGCACAGGCCATCGAGCTGATGAACGACAGTGACTATGGCCTGACGGCCTCGATATGGACGCGCGACGAAACTAAAGCGACTGAACTGGGCGGGCAGATACAAACGGGTACCGTTTACATGAACCGCTGTGACTACCTCGATCCGGCACTGGCCTGGGTGGGCGTGAAAAACTCCGGCCGCGGTTGTTCGTTGTCGGCGCTGGGATATCAGCAATTGACCCGGCCTAAATCGTTTCACCTGAAGAATATATAAAGCATGGTGATGACCGTTGGCATAATATGTATTGACTTGAGCTATTAATAGCAATTGTGATTATTTGAATTCGCGGCTAAAGCCGCTCCTACGTGTAGCCTGGATGGAACGAAGTGGAATCCGGGGTTGCTTAATTCATCGCAAGCAAACCCCGGATTCCACTTCGTTCCATCCAGGCTACAGCCAGGTACCAGGGGATGGGAAACACGAAGACACTGGATGCCTGCTGGAGCCAGTGTCGAGCATTGCCGAGAGGCAGGCATGACGCGATATTATGTAACGATGCCAAACGCAACTAACAATTCAACACTGCAACAGCTACAGGGCAACTGGAGTTTCCCCACTGCCGTGTCTTTTGGCGTTGGCACTATCGGTCAACTGCCGGCTGCCTGCAGGGAAGAGGGCATCAACAAGCCGCTGCTGATCACCGATGCCGGCCTGGCAAAGCTTGATTTTGTCACCGAACTAATTGATGCCAACGAGCGAGCCGGTCTCAGCACCGGCTTATTTTGCAATGTAAAACCCAACCCGACCGGCAGCAACGTGGAAGAGGGCGTACAGGTTTATCAACAAGGCCAGCACGACGGCATCATTGCACTGGGCGGCGGCAGCGCGCTCGATGCGGCCAAGGCCATTGCGCTGATGGTCGGACAGCACAGGCCGCTGTGGGATTTCGAAGATGTGGGTGACAACTGGTTAAGGGTAGACGCTGAGGGCATCGCCCCACTGATCGCCATTCCAACAACCGCAGGCACCGGCTCTGAAGTCGGGCGCGCCTCGGTCATCGTCGATGAAACACGGCAACGTAAAATCATTATTTTTCATCCCGGCATGCTGGCGAACAGGGTGATCGCCGATCCTGAACTAACCACAGGATTACCTGCACAGTTGACCGCCGCCACCGGCATGGATGCATTTGTACACAGCCTCGAAGCCTGGTGTGCGACCGGCTACCACCCGATGGCTGACGGCATCGCGTTACAGGCCATGACCCTGATCAGCAAGTGGCTGCCACTCGCCTATAGCCAAGCGGACAATCTCGAAGCCAGAAGCCATATGCTGGCCGCCTCGATGATGGGGGCGGTTGCTTTTCAAAAAGGGCTGGGTGCGGTCCACGCACTGGCACATCCGCTCGGCGCCCTCTACGATAAACACCACGGCCTGCTCAATGCGATTCTGTTGCCCTATGTATTGCAGCACAACAAGCACGCCATTGCAGACAAGTTGACCCACACCGCACGCGTGCTTGAGCTGGATGACGTTTCTGTTGAAGGATTCCTGCGCTGGATTCTGCAACTCAGAAAAACGCTGCAAATCCCCGACGACCTGCAATCGATCGGCATCAACACCGAGCAAAGCGAACTCATCGGCGAGATGGCGGCAGCAGACCCCTCGGCCACGGGCAACCCGGTATTGCTGAGCGCAACACAATATGCAGCAGTATTTGAAACAGCCGTACACGGACACGACACAGGACTATCGCTTTGATTATCGGAATTCTTGAAGCAGATGTTCTGGCCGATGAGGTTATACAACGTTACGGACGCTATGCAGAAACGTTCGAGACCTTATTGTCGGCAGTTGATGCGCAACTGGATTTTCAGACTTACCAGGTCACGCAGCTGGAATACCCGCAAAACATTAACGATTGCGATGCCTACCTGATTACCGGCAGCAAAACCAGTTGCTACGAAGATATTCACTGGATTCACCAGTTAAGGCAATTCGTCGTTGACTGTTTTGAGCAGGAAAAAAAGCTGGTTGGTATTTGCTTCGGCCATCAACTGATTGCACAGGCACTGGGCGGTTCAGTACAAAAAAATGACGATGGCTGGGGCATCGGCCTGGCCAGCAGTGAGGTCACACAAACACCAGACTGGTTATTGCCACAACAGAAATGCTTTAACCTGCTGGTCAGTCACCAGGACCAGGTCACCCTGTTGCCAACTGATGCATCCCTGGTCGCCACCAACGATTTCTGCCCCATCGCCGGCTACCAGGTTAACCATTCAATCCTGACATTCCAGGGCCACCCGGAGTTCAGCCGTGATTATCTGCAACACATCATGACGAATCGGCGCCAGATCATCGGCGAACAAGTTTACCAGCAGGCAATGAAATCACTGCAACATAACGAGGACAACGAACTGGTCGCAAACTGGATCGTAAACTTCATCCGAGGTTAGTACCGTAGCCCGGATGAAACGGAGTAGAATCCGGGGAGATCTACATCATTATCTTATCCATCTCAGCACTACGTCATGCCTGCGCAGGCAGGCATCCAGAGTCTTCGTGTTTCCCATCCCCTGGTACCTGGCTGTAGCCTGGATGGAACGAAGTGGAATCCGGGGTTGCTTAATTCATCGCAAGCAAACCCCGGATTCCGTTTCACTTCATCCAGGCTACACGTAGGAGCGGCTTCAGCCGCGAATTTTATTCACTATTCGTTATTCACTATTAACTGTCTTATCATGGCACCAGCTATAAAATAATAACAAACAACAGACAAGCAGAACTAAAGTGAACGAAACAACCGGCAACGAAAAACCAACAACCGCAGGTACTGCAAAGATTATCTATATCCTGTACCTGGTCAGCATAGTAATCGGCATCACCGCAATCGCGGGTTTGATTATGGCTTACGTTAACAAGGATGATGCCCCCGACTGGCTGAAAAGCCACTACCAATTTCAAATCAGAACCTTCTGGATAGGCGCTTTGTATTTATTCATTGGGGTGCTGCTTTCCCAGTTCATCATAGGCTTGTTTATTATCCTGTTCTGGCTGCTATGGCTGATCGTACGCTGTGCCAAAGGAATGAAATATCTTGATCAACAAGCAGCCTATCCCGATCCAAAAGGCTGGATGTTCTAGTACCGCAGCCCAGATCAAGTTGTATAGACCGGGTACATAGGCTACACACTAAAATGCGAAAAACCGGAAAACCGGTGGGCAGAGCCCACCCTACAAAAC
>DAOWLL010000537.1 GCA_030641945.1 Gammaproteobacteria bacterium
ATGGAGGGCTGTACGCTTTTACCAATCGACAACGCAACAAAATAAAATGCCTGTACTGGGAAGAAAATGGTTTTGTACTGTATTACAAAAGTCTGGCCGAGGAAAAGTTCCAGTGGCCAACACACTGTGATGAGCTTTTATCACTGACCGGACAACAAATAAACTGGTTGCTGGATGGTTACAATATTGAGCAGATGCAAGGCCATAAAAAGTTGCATTTTGACGCATTATGTTAGGGCTGATTGCACTGCTTTTTGATATAATAAGCGCCATGAAAGCGGTGAGTCAGCAAGCACAAAAGCAATCGATTCGAGTAGGGCTTTCATTAGAAACCCTGATTGAAAAACTGACTGCAAAAGACCGTTTAATTGAAGATCGTGATCATCTAATCGAACAAAAAAGTCACGTGATTGATGTGCAGAAAAGGCGCATCGCGCAACTGGAAGAATACTTACGACTGGAAAAAAGTCGTCACTATGGCCCCAGCAGTGAAAAGCACCCTGGACAGGGAGAGCTGTTTAATGAAGCCGAACAGATAGCTGATGAAGCGGAGCTACCTCAGGTACCAGAGAAGCTGGTTAAAAAAAGCAAAGCGGGCCGCAAAGGTTTATCAGATAAACTCCCTCGCGAACAGGTTTATCTGAACCTGACAGAAGCAGAAAAAGAAGGTGCCACAAACACCTTCTATAGCAAAATTAAAGAAGAACTGGATATCATTCCTGCCAAGGTACGGGTACTGGAATATATGCAGGAAAAAGCTGTTTTTGCACAAGACAGTAAACAAACCATCATAGCCGCAGCACAGCCTGTACACCCGCTGGGGAAATCAATCGCCAGTGTCGGCCTGCTGGCTTATATCATCGTTGCCAAATACTGTGATGCATTGCCGTTATATCGACTGGAAAAGATTTTACAGCGTTACGGAGGCAGTATCACCCGAACCAGCATGGCCAACTGGATCATCCGCCTCTTTGATACCTTTATGCCGTTAATAAATCTGATGAAAGAGCATCAGTTGGAAAGTGACTATTTGCAAGCAGATGAGACACGAATACAGGTGTTAAAAGAACCGGGAAGAGCGGCTACTTCAGACAAATGGATGTGGCTCATACGAGGTGGTCCACCCGATCAACCGGTTGTCGTTTTTGAATATGATGCTTCACGTAGTGCTGAGGTACCATCGCGCCTGCTCGAGGGTTTTAGTGGCACCCTGCAAACCGATGGTTATGCCGGTTACAATAAAGTCTGTCGAGAAAACAATATAATCCGTATTGGTTGTTGGGATCATGCGCGCCGAAAGTTTGTGGATGCCATCAAGGGCATGTCCACAAAACAAAAGCGTAGCACAAAAGTGAGTAAGGCTGACGTGGCCTTATCAAAAATCCGTAAGCTGTATGCGATAGAAGATAACATCAAATCGCTGTCTCCAAAAGAGCGCTATGAACAACGACAGCAACAGAGTTTGCCCATACTCAAGGATCTGAATAGCTGGCTGGAAAAGAATATCAGCAAGCTGCCAAAAGACAGCCTGACTTACACGGCCATGTATTACACCCTCAATCAATGGGAAACATTGATCCGCTATTGCGAAAATGGTCATTTAAGGATCAGCAATGCACTGGCTGAAAATGCCATCAGACCGATGGCAGTAGGACGCCGAAACTGGTTATTTAGTGACACCCCGAAAGGTGCGCAAGGTAGTGCCACATGTTATAGCCTGATAGAAACAGCCAAAGCAAATGGCCTGGAACCGTATGATTATCTTCACCATGTTCTACAACATATTGCAGCAGCTGATACCGTTGAAAAACTGGAAGCTTTGTTACCCTGGAATATTAAGAAAATGCCTGCGACTGTATAGAGTGAGGTAGGCTGAGATATTGGCGCTTACACTGTACCAATAACTTTAGATATTCAGCCACCGATGTCCCGTTAACTGTTAGAGGCATGAATTGGATAGTATAAAT
>DAOWLL010000169.1 GCA_030641945.1 Gammaproteobacteria bacterium
ATTAACCGCGTGGTGCAATACGCTTCGCTATTGCACCCTACGTCTCTGGATGCCAGCAAGGAACAGGACATATGTCCACAGATAAACGCAGATGAACACGGATAAAAGCGTTTTTAAGTTTCTAAATATCTGCGTTCATCTGTGTTCATCTGTGGATGTTGTTGTTAAACATTTGCGTTCATTTGCGGGGGCCGTGTAGCGGCAGGCGGACAAATATTCCCTGTGTGGTCAGGGTGTTATCATGGGTCTAGCCACTGTATTTGCGGAAGACCCTTTTTTATAAGTTCGTTATATTTACACGCAACTCATTCTTTTCCAGTTGGCCGGCAGCCAGCTTCCATGCATGCCCATAGACCACCTCGTAACTGGCGGGTAACAGGCCATCTACCCGATAGACATCATAAGCCTGCCTTAATTTTGACAGCATCGCTGGTGTAGTCAGGCTCGCCCTGCCCCCTTCGGCCGTTGCATTTGCGCCAATGGCGCGTAAATCCGCCATCAGTTTGTCGACATTCTGATAATTCACCGTGATGGTTTCAGCCTCCATCACCGGGTCGGCAAATCCCGCCTGTAACAGCCCATCACCGACATCATGCATATCTGTAAACTGATTGACATGCACAGCATCGTCAATCTGTCGCCAGCATGACCGTAGCTGTTTCAGCGTATCCGGACCAAAAGTCGTAAACATCAACAGACCACCGGGTTTAAGCACACGCAATAAATCCTGCATGGTCGCTGGCAGATCATTGCACCACTGCAGGGTCAGACTGGAAAATATCAGGTCAAAACTGTTGTCACCAAATGGCAGCTGCTCGAGGTCGGCGCAAACCAGCTGCGGCTTGCGCAGCAAGCTTCCATGACCCAATGCTTTTGCCAGCATGCGTTCAGACAGGTCAAGCGCAACCATGCGTGACTTTTTATAGCGCTTCAACAGCGGCGCGACCGCTTCACCGGTTCCGACACCCGCATCCAGGATCAGCTGTGGTGACAGCTTGATATATTCGAGCTTCTCCAGCAGCCGGCTGCATACTTCTTTTTGCAGCACCGCTGCTTCATCGTAGCTGTCCGCCGCACGATCAAACGCTCGTCGAATTTTCTGTTTACTGATAGTTTGCTGTGCAATCGACATGACCTATAACCGTTTTGCTGCCTGCTCCAGTGAATCCACAAACGCATCTGGATGCGAGATAAATGGCGCATGGCCTGCAGCTGCGAGAATTTGAATATCAGCGTTTGACGACATCTGTTTTAATGAATCAGCCAGCTCAAGCGGAACCAGCGCATCCTTTTCACCTAACAGCCAGGTTACGGGACATTCCAGCTGCTGTACCGCTCCAGTCAGGTCAGTCCTGGACAATATCTTCAAACCGGCAAACAGGGCTTCGATCCTGGGCAGCCCGCGCTCATCGATTGCACGCTGTAATTCCCTGATAGTTCGCATCGAAGTATCTGTACCACGTACCTGCAGCGCCAGGAAGCGCCGGATAGTTTTAACCCTGTCCTGCTCCAGGGATGATGCAAATTGTTCAAATACACTGGCTTCAATCGCGGTTTGCCAGTCACTGTCCTGGACAAACTTTGGGTTTGTTGCAAGCTGAAACAGGCCGGATACTTTTTCCGGGTAACGTTGAGCCAGTTTCAATGAGACCAGCCCACCAAGCGACCAGCCAACCAGCAATACCGGACGAGTAATCTGTTGTGCGACATGCTCGACATATTCATCAAGTGTTCCAGCATCAACATCAACGCTGGCGCCATATCCTGGCAAATCGATGCATAAGGGCTTAATCCAGCCGGGTAATTGATGCAGACAGGGCTGCCACACCGCGCTGTTCATCGCCCAGCCGTGTATGAATACACTATCGATTTTCACGGACAATTAACCACACCTGTTGTATGCTTGCCGCCTGTTTGATTCAATGCAGGCTTATATGTATCTTTCAGCATGAATTTTGAAATCCATTATTTAATCTTTGCCCTGGCTGGCTACCTGGTCGGCTCGGTTTCAACAGCAATCATCACCTGCAAGCTTATGGGGCTTGAGGATCCACGCAGCGTTGGATCAAATAATCCCGGTGCAACCAATGTGCTCAGACATGGCGGCAAAATGGCGGCCATTATTACCTTAATTGGTGACATGTTGAAGGGTCTGATTCCAGTCATGGTGGTTACGATGATTGAACCGGCAGCAGCAGCTGTTGCGCTAACCGGGCTTGGCGCTTTCCTGGGTCATATTTTCCCAGTTTACTATGGATTCAAGGGCGGCAAGGGCGTCGCCACTTTTTATGGCGTGCTGCTAGGCTTCAGCTGGATTGCAGGACTGGCGACGCTCGTAATCTGGCTGCTGAGTGCGTTTGTATCAAAACTATCATCGCTGTCAGCACTGGTTTCTGCATTAAGCGCACCTTTTATTTTATGGCTCTTGAGCCACTCGCCTGAATTAACCGTTACCCTTGGCTTAATGACTGCACTGCTGTTCTGGCGCCACCGCAGTAATGTTCGAAACATTATCCAGGGCAAGGAACACAGGATCGGCGTCAAAAAGCAATCAGAATAAAGGCCTACTGCTTCACAACAGGCAGCAAATCTTCCATTGGCCAGCGCGCCCTGGCATCAATATCCAGAGGCTGGGATTGTCCTGCCAGAAGCCGTAAACAGCCGGCATATGCAATCATGGCGCCGTTATCGGTACAGAATTCAAGCCGCGGAAAGCTGACACTGAATTGATGTTTTTTCGCCATCTGCTGCAGGCGTTGACGTAAACGCTGATTGGCACCCACCCCGCCGGCAACAACCAGCCGACGACATTCGGTCTGATCAAGCGCGCGTCTGCATTTAATCAGCAGGGTTTCAACCACGGCCTCCTCAAACGCACATGCGATATCAGCACGAAGCTGCTCCGTGTCTTGCCTGTCTTGTTGATTCTGCACCCAGGTATTCAGTGCAAAAGTCTTCAGCCCACTGAAACTGAAATCAAGGCCCGGGCGGTCCGTCATTGGCCGCGGAAACCTGAAGGCATCGGTACGCCCTGTTTCAGCCAGTTTGGCCAGCACCGGCCCACCCGGGTAGCCCAGGCCCATCATCTTTGCAGTTTTATCAAACGCCTCACCAGCGGCATCATCCAGGCTCTGGCCAATAACCTCATAACGTCCAATCGCCTTCACCTGGGCCAGTAATGTGTGGCCTCCTGATACCAGCAATGCCACAAACGGAAATTCCGGCGCCCCGGCTTCGAGCAACGGTGCGAGCAAGTGACCTTCCATGTGGTGCACCTCAACCGCAGGTATAGCCAGCGCCCATGCCAGGCTCCTGGCAACAGAAGCCCCCGACATCAATGCACCGATCAGTCCCGGCCCTGCTGTATAGGCAATGCCATCGAGCTGGTGCTGGCTGATTCCTGCCTGTTCCAGTACGTTTTCAGCCAGGGGCAGCAGGTAACGAATATGGTCACGCGATGCCAGTTCCGGCACGACACCGCCATATTCAGCGTGAACCTTGACCTGGCTGTGCAAAACGTGTGCAAGCAGCCCGTGCTCGCTGTCATAGACAGCCAGCCCGGTTTCATCACAGGAGCTTTCGATGCCAAGCACAATCATTAAATATAAATCTGTGTATTTTTGGTCGCGTGTTTTCGGGTTTTGTCACTTCGGCACAAAGTGATATATAATACTCTGCTTGCCGCGCTATTTGCGGGGATTTATACAGATTGCGCCCGTAACCGGGCAGATTCAGGAAATTATTTATATGCCAGCAATTCGAGTTAAAGAAAACGAACCTTTTGACGTTGCCCTGCGCCGTTTCAAACGTTCCTGCGAAAAAGCCGGTGTACTCACTGAAGTACGCCGTCGCGAAGCTTATGAGAAGCCCACCGCTGAACGTAAACGCAAGGCTGCCGCCGCTGTGAAAAGACATCTGAAAAAGCTGTCCAAAGAACGCGGTCGCATGGCTCGCTCTCCTCACCAGCGCAGACGCTAAACTCAGACTTTCCCCATGAGTAGCGCCCTGCAAGACCAGATCCAGGACGCCATGAAAACCGCCATGAAAGGCGGTGATAAAGCGCGCCTGGCGGTTATTCGCCTGATGATGTCAGCGATGAAGCAGATCGAAGTCGATGAGCGTATCGAACTCGATGATAATCGCGTTCTCGGCATCCTCGACAAGATGGTGAAACAGCGGCGCGAGTCGATAAGCCTGTTTAAAAGCGGTGATCGCAACGATCTTGCCGAGAAAGAACAGGCAGAGATCGATGTGATTTCAGACTACCTGCCGCAAGCACTGAGTGAAGCAGAAGTCGAAACCATCATCAATAATGCCATCAGTGAAACCGGTGCCGCATCGATGAAAGACATGGGCAAGGTGATGGGCATCGTTAAACCCCAGATTACCGGCCGTGCTGATGTGGGCGCGGTTAGTGGCAAGATCAAGTCATTACTTTCCTAAGACAGCGTTCTAACTCAGAACAAAAAAATTTCACCGCAGAGACGCAGAGAATTATTCTACTGTTGTCATCTCGAACGTATGTGAGAGATCTCCCGAAACAGAGAAGGTTTTTCAAATCCCCGGATTGCTTCGAAAGGACAACATAATAAACCTCTGCGTCTCCGCGCCTCTGCGGTTTAACAATCAGTTATCTTTGCGGCCTTTGCGCCTTTGCGGTAATCAAATAATTCCACCTGTCATCCTTTGCACCTGGCGACAGAAAGCTGTGTCTCAGTGACAAATTTATGTAGACTTCGACGTTCACAAAACTATTGCCCCTATCTGCATCATGGCTGAACTGAAAAACGACCGCTTTATTCGTGCATTGTTACGTCAACCCGTCGATAAAACCCCGATCTGGATCATGCGCCAGGCAGGCCGTTACCTGCCCGAATACCGCGAGGTACGCGCCAAAGCGGGCGATTTCATGACGCTTTGCAGCACACCCGAGCTTGCCTGTGAAGTCACCCTACAGCCGCTGCGCCGGTTTGATCTTGATGCCGCCATCCTGTTTTCAGACATTCTGACCATCCCTGATGCGATGGGCCTGGGACTGTATTTTGAACAGGGTGAAGGTCCAAAATTCAAATCAACAATCAGTAATGCCCGGGATGTTGCCAATATTAGCGTACCCGATCCAGAGCAGGAGCTGGGTTATGTCATGGACGCAGTTCGGCTGATCAGAAAAG
>DAOWLL010000616.1 GCA_030641945.1 Gammaproteobacteria bacterium
ATGGCACATCACCGGTATCGGGTATAGAGGGGAAGTCCACACCGACGATGGTTGCATTGGGCGTGTAGTGCACGTAGGCGGCATCGCTATTAAAGTTCAGGCTGTCTGCAGCTGGCACTGTCGTAAAACTTGTGTCACTGGTATCTGCAAGAACATTTACATCACAGTAGCGCTTGCCTTCAGCAATCGCTTTCTTCGACCACTGGCCGGTCAACAGGTAATCAGCCGACTTCCTGCCGTTGAGCAGGTTAATAGGCACCATGGCAAACTGGCTGCTGGCGCCGCCCTGCAGAAACAGAACCTTGTAGTTGTCAGGAATAGCCATCAGTTTACGCAGGTCTGATTCAGCTTTTTCAGCGATCGACATGAACTCCTTGCCACGATGGCTCATTTCCATTACCGACATACCTGAACCATTCCAGTCCAGTATTTCTGATTGCGCGCGCTCTAAAACCTCGGTTGGCAGCATTGCCGGACCGGCGCTGAAATTGAATATTCTAGTCATTGCTTTTATATCACTTTTTACTTTAAGTATTGTTTGCATATTGTTGTTTTATATAATGTTATTCGTCTTCTTTTTCGATTGACTCGATTTTTTCGACCTCGGCCAGTTTTTCTTTATTGGTCAATCGAATCAGACGCACACCCTGTGTATTTCTGCCCATCTCGCTGATGTCATCAACGGCTATACGTACCAGGGTTCCGTGGTTGGTGATCAGCATCATTTCGTCATCTTCACGCACTTGAACGGCGCCGATAATTTCGCCGTTTCTCTCATTGGTCTGAATAGAAATAACACCCTGTCCGCCACGGCCCTTGACGGGGTATTGAGATGCCAGTGTCCGTTTGCCGAAACCCAGCTCGGTTGCGGTCAGGATTGAGCCTTCATCTTCGATCATGATCATGCTGATAACGCGTTGATCATTACCTAAACGCATACCGCGGACACCCGCAGCTGTTCTTCCCATTTCCCTCACATCGGTTTCCGAGAAACGGATGGCCTTGCCGGCATTGGATAACAGCATGATGTGACGTGAACCGTCAGTAATAACAACATCCACCAGCTGGTCGTTGCTGCGCAATTCTATCGCCTTGATGCCCGATACGCGCGGGCGTGAAAAATTCGTCAATGCTGTCTTTTTCACCGTACCCGAACTTGTCGCCATGAACACAAAATGATCCTCATCATATTCACGTACGGGCATCACGGCGTTGATGCGCTCACCGCCTTCCAGCGGCAACAGGTTTACAATCGGTTTTCCGCGTGAACCGCGGCCGGCCATTGGCATCTGGTAAACCTTAAGCCAGTAAACCTTGCCCTGGCTGGAGAAACACAGCAGGGTGTCATGTGTATTGGCGATGAACAGCTTGTCGATGAAATCCTCATCTTTCATGCGAGTCGCTGCTTTCCCGCGACCACCACGACGCTGTGTATTGTAGACATCCAGCGTCTGGCACTTGGCGTAACCTTCGTGTGAGAACGTCACCACAACATCTTCTTCCGTGATGAGGTCTTCCATGGAAAGATCGAGCTGGTCTTCGAGAATTTCAGTACGGCGCTCATCACCATACTTTTCCTGTATTTCTTCCAGCTCTTCGCGGATGACCTGCAGTAGACGCTCGGGATTTGAGAGTATGTCGAGTAATTCCTTGATC
>DAOWLL010000505.1 GCA_030641945.1 Gammaproteobacteria bacterium
GCTGCTATCACTGTTGCATTCTTCGAACAGAGCATCCAGCTCTTTACTGATTATGCGCAGAGCCCCGCAGCGATGAAGAACACGGAAATATTCCGATGGCCGCGGCGATGCCATAACCTGTACAACAGTATCGCTGATTGCATTCTGCGGGATCTGTTCGACGATACCGGATGCAACCATGTTTTTCATTAGCTTGAAGGTTCCGTGTGCAGTACTGAAACCCCATCCGGCCAGCCTTGCTGACCACACTGCCACCGTCAACAGGTTTTGCGGTACGCGTACGAAGTGCGGCGTGACATGCCGCAACACACCACCAATCAGATCATCCTGGCCATCAAATGGATCAATGATATTGTCACCGTCGCTCGCCATGGCAAGAATCGTCAGCGCTCTTGTAGCGAGCTCATTCTCCAGCGTGACGCCATGATCACATTGATAGCGCAACTGGCCTGATTCCTCGTCAACATACTGGTGCCGGGCGAGCTGGTAAACATCACCCGATTCAGGATGCACAAAGCGCGTTTCATCTGCCTGGCGGCGTCGAAAACCCGCAGCAATAATATCGTTGACTTCAGCACCGGTAATAATCCATTCCACACGCTGCTGCGGAAGATCAAGCAGCCGGCGCATTATAGTTTCACCTGATGGATATATCTGCATTCAAGATAAAGCCCTGTTGAAAGTCAAAACTGCTGTTACAGCTTACCTGGCTGTTATCCGGTAGATTGCATCAGCATAATCATCAGATACCAGCATGGACCCGTCCGGCAAATTGATCACATCCACTGGCCTGCCCCAGCTGGTTTGTTCTTTTTCATTCAGCCATCCGCTTATGAATGGCTCAACTGACTCGACCCTGTTGCCATTCAGCTTGACTGATATTACGCGATAACCCGATTTTGTACTGCGGTTCCACGATCCATGTTCAGCAATGAAAATCCTGCCGTGGTAATCGACAGGAAACTGTTTGCCTGTGTAAAACACCATGCCCAGCGGTGCTACATGTGCGCCGAGTTCGAGTGCAGGCCTGGTGTATTCATCCAGTTGTGCATGTTCACCGTACTCAGGATCAAGAGTGCTGGCAGCATGCAGGTAAGGAAAGCCGAAATGCAGGCCTTGCCCTGGCGCACGGTTCAGCTCATCCGGCGGCAACTCGTCACCCAGCCGGTCACGGCCATTATCGGTAAACCACAGCTGCTTTGTGAGCGGGTGCCAGTCAAAGCCGACGCTGTTGCGAACACCATGGGCATATATCTGATGCTCGCCTGTTTTCGGGTCCATCTGCAAAATCGTTCCATGCCTGTTGTCAGCTGACAAGCAGATATTGCACGGCACACCAACCGGCACGTATAAATAACCATCAGGCCCAAAAGCAATATACTTCCAGCCATGATGCTCATCATCTGGAAGTGCGCTGGTAATCACAACGGGTTTTGGCGGATTAGAAAGACGGCTCTCAATATGGTCGTAACGCAGTACGCGATTCACAGCCGCAACGTATAAATCGCCATCCTTGAAAGCGATGCCGCTGGGCATGTTGAGGCCATCAGCAATCAGGTAAACCCTGTCAGCTTTGTAATCGCCATTTTCATCGACCAGCGCATGCACCTTGCCGGCATTGCGCGAACCGACAAACACGGTCCCTTTATCACCAAGCGCCATCTGTCTTGCGTTGTCGACCTGCGCATACAGTTCGATCTCAAAACCTGAAGGCAGCTTGAGTTCATCGAGAGGAAGTTCGGCAGTAACAACCGGCAGTATTCCTGCACTGAGAATTAAACACAGCATGCTAAAAGCATAACAGAATTAGCTTCTGCAGCGCTGCTTCAACCCAGGCAACTATCTGACAGGCAAAACCCTGACTATACAGACTGAACTATGCTCACCAGCTAAAAGAATACCCGGCATTGAGGATTATCGCATCGGTATCGGGCGTTTCCTCGATGGACGGAACATCACCATCATCGACTGACTGGTTCATGAATTCACCGCGTATCGATATCTCGCTGTTCTCTCCGATCGCATAGCCGTATTTCAGGCCCAGCGTTGTCGTGGTCATTTTGGCCAGCCGGTAGTCGCTGCTGACAGTATCCGGCAGCGCGGCGCCCAGCGCCAGGTTAGGGA
>DAOWLL010000449.1 GCA_030641945.1 Gammaproteobacteria bacterium
ATATCCAATTGATCACCTGGTTCTGCAGTTTCTCGGCAGACCTGGTGTGCGCCCGTGAATCATTATGTAACAGCACAACAACATAACGCTTTCCTGTCGCGGTGGTAACGTATCCGGCCATCGACTGAACAAAATCCAGCAGACCGGTTTTGATATGAGCACGACCCACCAGGGGGGTGTCGTTGAAACGATGCGCCATGGTACCGTCGTAGCCTGCAACGGGTAAGGCAGCGATAAACTCCGGCATGTAAGCCTGCTTATATACATGTAATAAGAGTTTGCCCAACAGTCCGGCGCTGATCCGTGCATCTCGCGATAAGCCAGCACCATTATCCAACTGCAGGGCGGGATGATCCAGATCGTGTTCGACGAGCCACGCTTTCACCGCGGCGATGCCTTTTTCCGTGGTACCAGGCGGATCAAACTTTTGCGCTCCCATGGAAAGTAATATCTGGCGTGTCATCACGTTGTTACTGAATTTGTTAACCAATCGTACGGCTTCGGCAAGGGATATGGATGACTCTTCCAACACTCTCCTGGCGTCCGCCGGCACGATGCCCTGGGTTATTTTGCCATCCACACTGCCACCTAACTGGCTCCAGAGGGGTAGGAAAAAATGCTGGTAATGATCCTGTGCTTCACTGACACGACGGTAGAGAGTCCGTTTGTTACAGGCTCGCGCATAATTCCCGGTGAAGATCACTTCAAGCATACCTGCATTGTTTCTTGTCTCCAACGACAGTCTTTTCTGCCAGGCGTTGCAGCGGCCATTTACCAGCTTCACTTGATTAGTGATCTGCAATCTGGGGGACTGCGGAAACGGGGTTATCTTTACCGCCTGATCCGCCCCAGTATCGTCTATGTCAAAATGGAATTCTGTTGCCTGAAAACCCACCAGTACAGCGTTAGGTCCAACGTTGTATGTGCGGTAAGGTTGCTGGTCGAAAGCAGCGTAGTCTGTCTTACCGGGTTCGAAGTAAGAGTTATCTATCAGTACATCGCCGGTGATGCGGTGTATACCGTAAATGGAAATCCGATTCAGTAGGCGCCAGAAACGTTCCGGGGTCAGATAAGGGTCACCGTTACCACGAAAATACAAGTCACCGTTTAGGGTATTTCCTTCGATCTTGCCGGTATACATCACCTCAGTGGACCAGCGGTATCCCTGTCCAAACAAGTCGAGGGCGGCAGCCGTGGTAACCAGTTTAATGACCGAGGCCGGATTGAGAAACCTATCTGCGTGAAAAGCAACCAGTGGCTTGCTATCTTCCACACCCTGAATGAACAGGCCAATGCGATCAGTAGTGAAATCCGCGTCTTTTATCGCCACTGCCAGTTCCGATGGCAGCTCTGCCTCGGCAGCTGCGGTAACAGGCAGAGACAACACTAAAATCATCCAAACAAGGTGAATAATCTTCATCGCAAACGAAACCATAAGTATTGGTATTCCTTGATACACAGGCTCGATAGCCCGTTAAAGGGGTCTGACACCTTTTAATCGATTTCCCTTGATTTGCGTATATGTCTTCGGTTGCACCTTTACAATCCTGCAAACAAATAAATAAGAGCAGCCGTTATAAAGGCGACCAGCAAGGTTTGTAACCCACTGCGCAACCAGGAGATGCCTGCGATTTGGCCAAGGAAAACGCCCAGCAGAAAGATCAGCACAAGCGCAACAATAATTGCCGCATAAAGTGGCGATAATGGCAGGAATAAACCGGCTTTTGACAGCCATAGTGGTAGCAGGATAAGCAGTGAGATGACAAGAGGTGCCGAACCATTAACCAGTGCAATCCAAATTGGCACCAGGCGAACTACATCGCCATGCGCAGTTTCATGGAGATCGACAATCATGGCTTCTTCCAGTTTGACAAGCGCACGCTTTCGCTCTGCCGCCTCACTAACATAAGCGCTGCTAAAGCCGCTCATGCCCAAAGCAATGGCCGCACCGAGACAGGCATTGATAATGACTGTTAAATCATCTGTTGCACTAATCATAAAACCAATGATCAAACCCAGCATGGTAAGTGCACCATCAAATCCATTGACCACAAAATAGCGACGAACAATGCCGCTAGTACTGGAGATACTTAGTAAAAGTTTTGCCTGCTGCAACAGACTCACGACACGTTAACCATTATCCGCTTCATTTCGCACTTCAACTTGATCAATGCTGTGAAGCGAACCACCCATACTGGTTATAGCTGTTTCAATTGCATCAAAATCAATTACACTGCCTTCGACTTCAAGCTGAAGAGTTTCAGTGTTCTCATCCATCTCGATTACAGTCAGGCATACACGATAATCCTCTCCAACTTTGGCAATGGCTTGTGAAAATTCAAGTGCATTCGGTTGATGGGGTTTAAGAACATCCAGCATTATTCTTTTAATGGAAACCATTATGCATCCTCGTCATTATTATCAATGAAATTAG
>DAOWLL010000053.1 GCA_030641945.1 Gammaproteobacteria bacterium
AACCATCTGTGCGATCTAAACAGTTGCACTTCATCCGGGCTACACTGTAGGAGACTTTAGTCGCGAACATTAACAATTCGCGGTTAAAACCGCTCCTACATACAGACGAAGTACCTCTCTGTTCTCTGTCCCTCTGTGGCAATCATTTGAATTTTTACCCACTTGATGGGGTGAAGACCCAAAACAATAAACAACCGCAATAATTAAGTGTCATATTTATTACGTGTTGTAACAATTCCGTAACAATACCCGTATAGGATACAGCGCTGACTCATGCTCACTTGTATCCTTACGGAGTTAACTTAATGAAAATAAAAGTAATTATCGCCTCATCGCTGCTTTCGGCAGTGCTTGTAACAGCGATGTCAGCACATGCGCGTACTGTTATACAGAATAAAGGTTCAGATACCCTGGTCAACGTAGCGCAGGCATGGGCCGAGGAATATCAGAATGTCGCACCAGAGGTAGCCATCGCGGTTTCAGGCGGAGGTTCAGGTACAGGCATCGCTGCTATGATCAACGGCACGGTCGATATTGCCAATGCCAGTCGCAAAATGAAGGATAAGGAAGTCAAGATGGCACAGGACCGCGGCCAGAACCCGGTTGAGCATGTTGTTGGATATGATGCTCTCGCTGTTTATCTGCATTCGGATAACCCGATTAAAGAGCTTTCCATAAGCCAGTTAAAGGAAATCTATGGCCGTGATGGCAAGGCGAAAAACTGGTCTGATATTGGTGTTACCGTACCAGGCTGCAAAAACAACGTAATTGTTGTCGTCAGTCGACAGAATAATTCGGGTACCTATGCCTATTTCAAAAAAGCCGTGCTGGGTAAAAAGGGTAAATACCGCTCTGGTACACTCGATATGCATGGCTCAAAAGATGTTGTTGATCTGGTTGAAAAAACACCCTGCGCCATCGGTTACAGTGGTCTTGCCTATGCGACAGATCACGTCCAGCTGGTCTGTATTAACAAGGACGGTAACGCCTGTGTAAATCCAAGCGTGGCAACGGCTGTTGATCGCAGTTATCCGATTGCGCGGCCACTGTTCATGTACACCAATGGTGAACCGCAAGGTGAAATCAAGAAATACATGGACTGGATTATGAGCAATACCGGGCAATGCATAATCAAGAAGAAAGGTTATGCACCTATGAAAACAGTCGACTGTAAGTAAGTACAAACATTCCGGATACTGGTTAAAAACTATTTGTGTTTTGCCCTGTATCCGGGTGTTTTAATATTCGAATAAACTTCGTTGCCAACAGTTGCTGGCATCGTTACGATGGTGTCATTCTCAATTAGAGGAAAACAGGTTCAACTATGTCCCATTACGAACAACGCCTGGAAACAGACCTGGAAAATATTCGGGGTGAAGTCAGCGATCTGGCAACCCGAGTCAAGCAAGCGGTAAAAAATTCAATACACGCACTACTGACGGCTAATCAGGATCTTGCCAGTGCAACCATCCTGGGTGATGGACCAATTAACCGCAAGATGCGTGAAATTGATACCCTGTGCCACCGTTTCATTGCCGTACATCTGCCCAGTGCCGGACATCTGCGTTTGATGTCTTCGGTCATACGAATCAACATCATTCTCGAGCGTATAGGTGATTACGCCGTAACTATCAGCCGCGAACTTCAACGTATCAACGGTGCACCTGACAAGCGCCTTGCGCAGGGGATAGAGCTGCTGGCTAACGAAGTTCAGTTGATGCTGAAACAGGCCATTGCTTCATTCGATGAAGATAATGCTGAACTCGCCAGGGGCACCATCGCCATGTCGGCCCAGGTAGACAATACTGTTTCCGGCCTCTATGAAGAATTGCTCGACGAACAGGCGCAGTGGTCATTGAATGAGAGATTCGCGGTTTTTTCCGTCTATCATCGTCTCGAGCGTATTGCCGACCAGGCCAAAAACCTGTGCGAGCAAACAATCTTTACCGTCTCAGGCGAGGGCAAGGCAAGCAAAACCTACCAGATTTTATTCCTCGATGATGACAATAGCTGTCTAAGCCAGCTCGCCGAAGCCGCTGCACGAAAACACTTTCCCGAAGCGGGTATCTATGTCAGTGCTGCAGGGCGTGAACCCGCACAAACCCTGTCTGATGGGCTATCTGAATTCATGGATTCACGTGGAATGGATGTTTCCAGGGCTAAGCCCAGGGCCTACGATATGACACCGGCAGAACTCAACAGATTCCATGTTATTGTCAGCCTGAAACAACCGGTAAGCTCGTACATAGAACGTATTCCTTTCCAGACGACTGCACTAAACTGGGATCTGACATCGGTTCCTGAAGATTGCGCATGTAGCGAGCAGGATTATGAAAGCATGCATCGTGAACTGTCAGTGCATATAAAAGACCTGATGATGCTGTTGAGCGGAGAGGGTGCTTAATACATGCAGCAAAGCAGCAACAACCTGCCTGGTAATGCATTCGATCGCCGTACCATGGACTGGTACATCGACAAGCTTATGCAGCTGCTGGTTTTTATTGGCGGAATTTCCGCAATCATTTTCATTATTGGCATTTTTGTATTTATTACGATGGAGGGCATGGACTTCGTGTTCGGTCGTCTTGATGTTGCTGAGTTCTTCACTTCAGAATACTGGTCTCCCAGTGACGAAGATGATCCTGAGTTCGGCATCCTCGCGCTGATTGCTGGTACAGCCAGTGTCACCGGGCTGGCGATGCTGGTAGCGATACCTTTTGCACTTGGCTCTGCTATTTACATAGGAGAGTTTGCATCCGGCAAGAAGCGAGAATACCTCAAGGTGCTGGTCGAACTGCTCGCCGCCATTCCTTCAGTCGTCTGGGGATTCATTGGATTATCGATAATGAACCCGTTGATCATTGACGTGTTTGATGTTCCCGTTGGCCTCAATATTCTCAATGCCGGCGTCATTCTCGGGCTGATGGCTGCTCCGATCATGGCCTCCATCGCTGAAGACGCACTCAAGGCCGTACCTGACGGCTACCGTGAAGCCGCTGAAGCCATGGGAGCTACACGCTGGCAGGTTATTTTCAAAGTTGTACTGCCTGCGGCAAAAAACGGCCTGCTCGGTGCTGTTTTGCTTGGTGTTGGCAGAGGCTTTGGTGAAACCATGGCTGTACTGATGGCTACCGGCCACTCGGTCAATATGCCAACGAGCATATTTGATTCAGTACGCGCACTCACAGCCACGATTGCGGCTGAACTGGGCGAAACGGCCGTTGGCTCCGATCATTATGGTGTCCTGTTTACTATTGGAATATTCCTCTTCCTGATTACTTTCGTGATCAACCTGTCGGCTGATCTGATAGTACGCGGTGTTCGCAAAGGATAAAGCCGGGTTTAAAAAAATGTTTGAAATTTCAGAACTGAATAAACGTAACCAAAAAACACAGAAACTGTTCCAGATTCTGTTCCTGATGATGACCTTGATGCTGATCGCACCCGTGGTGATCATCCTCGGCACTTTGATCTACAAGGGCGGCGCTATTATCTCGGTTGATTTTCTTTTTACAGCCCCGACAGACGGCATGACCGCAGGCGGCATATTCCCTGCGCTGTTTGGTACCGTATGGCTGGTCGCAGTGGCGCTGCTGGTGTCGGTACCGGTTGGTGTGGCTGCGGCGATTTATCTGAGTGAATATGCCCCGGACAACTGGCTGACGCGTATTATCAACCTGGCAATCATCAACCTTGCCGGCGTACCGTCGATCGTACATGCTTTGTTTGGTGTGGGTGCGTTCGTAATTTTCTTTAAATTTGGTACCAGTATACTTGCTGCAAGCCTCACCCTTGCGATTATGACCTTGCCTGTCGTTATTGTTGCTAGCAAAGAGTCGTTGCAGGCTGTTCCCAAGGCTTTTCGTGAAGCCTGCTGGAACATGGGTGCGACCCGCTGGCAAACCATACGTCGTGTTGTATTACCAAATGCCGTCAGCGGCATACTCACCGGTGTCATTCTGGAAGTATCGCGCACAACCGGCGAAACAGCGCCTATTATGTTCACCGGTGCAGCATTCTTCCTGCCATTTCTGCCGCAAAGTGTGTTTGACCAAACCATGGCGTTGTCATTACATTTGTTTGTTGTTTCCACACAGGTGCCAGGTGTTCCTGATGAGCTGCCATACGGTGTTGCTCTCGTCTTGATCGGTATGGTGTTGCTGATGAACAGCGTGTCGATAGCATTTCGCATGTATTTACGCGGTCAAAAGAAATGGTAACCAGTGCAGAAGCCGTTGTGGAAGACGTGAAACAGCCACTAAAACTGGATGTCAGGGATCTGTCCATTTATTACGCGGATACTCCGGCACTCGAAAATGTGACCCTTGATGTCAGGGAACATGAGATATTCGGCATTATTGGACCAGCGAATGCCGGTAAAACATCATTTCTGAAAACAATCAACCGTATGGACATGTTTACATCAAACATGAAAGTGCAGGGTGATATTTACTTCAACGGATTCGATATTCGCAAGACGCGAAATATCTATGCATTACGCAGTCGTATCGGTGTGGTTTTTCCTTTGCCGGTAGGTTTGCCGCTGACGATTTACGAGAATGTTGCACTCGCGCCACGGCTTTCTGGCGTCAGTAACAAAGCAGAACTCGATATCATGGTCGAACGCTGCCTCACCAGGGCAGCGCTATGGGATGAGGTTAAAGACCGTCTCGACTCACTGGGCAGTCTTCTCTCTGGTGGTCAGCAGCAGCGTCTGACCATTGCCCGTGCACTTTCACAGGAACCCGATGTATTAATGCTGGATGAGTTTTCCATTGCGGTTGATCCGGTAACGACGATGAGAATCGAGGATGTACTCAAGGAACTGAAGTCAGAAATGACAATTATCCTGGTTACCAACCTGGTCCAGCAGGCCAGAAGGCTGGCAGATCGTACAGCTTTCTTTCTTGAAGGTAAGTGTGTGGAAATAGGGGATACCGAGGACCTTTTCACCGGCAATGCAAAACAGCAGAGCACCATAGACTACATCGAAGGAAAATTTGGCTAGCCCGCATATTGCATGAGAACGTTGACAAATTCACTTAAGTACATGAACGGGATTGAAATTTTTCGACTATTGGAAAAGTACACTATGTACCCAACAACACTATGCAGTTTCTGGAAAAATCTCAGCGGCCATTTTTCACGATTCGCCTGTAACCATAGCTATGGCTATGCTTTTCGACGAATCGTAAAAACTGACTCACTGAGATTCCCCCAGAATACTGCATTCTCAGGCAACATGCGGGCCAGGCAAACATGAATACGACTGCAGAAAATGTAAGCTCCCAGATCGACTATGCAATTCATACGGATGCGCTGAACCTGTGGTATGGGACTTTTCAGGCATTATTCGATGTAAACCTCGATATCAAGCAGGGCATTATCACCTCGCTTATCGGTCCATCAGGATGCGGCAAGAGTACCTTTCTTCGCAGTGTCAATCGTATTAATGAACGCCTTGGCTATGTTCGTACAGAAGGCCTTATCGAGGTAATGGGGCAAAACGTCTACAACGAGAATGTTGAGCTTATTCAGGTACGCAAGCAGATTGGAATGGTTTTCCAGCGCCCAAATCCATTACCCATTTCAATAAGAGATAACATCATTTTTGGGCATAAACTTCATTCAGAAGGCAGAAAACCCAGCATCAGTGAGCAGGATGACATCATCGAAGCCGCTTTGCGCAAAGTTCTGCTCTGGGACCAGGTAAAAGACCGTCTTAACAGCAAAGCGACAGAATTGTCACTGGAAGAACAGCAAAAACTGTGCATAGCACGCCTTTTGCCAGTCAAGCCCAGCGTGTTATTAATGGATGAACCCTGTTCGGCACTCGATCCGAAAGGCACTGAGGCTGTCGAGGAACTGATCTGGGATCTGCGCGGTGAGTATACAATCCTGATCGTGACGCATAACATGGCACAGGCCAGGCGCGCCAGTGAAGAATGTATATTCATGTTAATGGGCAAAGTAATCGAACACACCGCCACTGAAGCAATGTTCGTTACCCCCGAGCATAAGGAAACAGCAGATTATATCGAAGGTAGATACGGCTAATCTATTTTTTTGTAGTAGCCCCACCTGGCCAGACAGATATTGCCGGATACAGTACGGACGGACCCGGTTCATAGCGAATATTAAAAGCACTGCATCCTCGCTAAGGCGTAAAGTCGCAAAGAAGTCATGTGTTTTTTATTTGTAATAATCCCGACTCAATCTGGCACATTGCAAAATAGCTTTATGATTGATCTGATAGTTCAGTCCTGAGATGAATGACTCTAAATCCCAAAAGCAGACCTTTAAGATTTTGGGTTTAGTCCTGTGTCTAGTTTGAGCCATTGCTAATTGTCAGGGCGCATATCAATCTGTCAGATCAAGCCTGAGCAACTATATTTTATTCCATGAAATCAGGTCGTTTT
This sequence comes from Gammaproteobacteria bacterium, assembly GCA_030641945.1. GTDB lineage: Bacteria > Pseudomonadota > Gammaproteobacteria > SZUA-229 > SZUA-229 > JABDQW01. Next base: position 6,420 of record DAOWLL010000053.1, read on the forward strand.
GTTTATCTTACTTTGCGATCATGGCGTCTTTGCGAGAGAACAAAACTGTATTATATTTCTGTCTACGACCGAGTTCGATAATGATTATTGGTTGAATAGATATGAAACTGTCGGTCAGGTGAGATCACGACTATTACAATTGAGTTGTCTACGGATCATTACGGTACAGGGGCACTTTGATGATATTGTCATTGACAAAGCCTGAAGGTCTGCCCAGTTCGTTATAACGTACACAGTTTTTTCCTTCGAATGTGAAATCGCCTATATACTGATGACCAATACGGCGTTTCAGGTTACTGGCATAGTCGAGCTCCAGGCAGTGGCTTATTAAACCGCGGATCACTCCTGCATGAACCACAATGAGTAATGTTTCGTCCGCATGCTTCTCTACTAATGACTTCACAAAAGCGACACTTCTTTCCTGCATCTGCAGGAAGCTCTCGCCATCTGGATAAACAAAATCCACATCTTTTTTATGCCTGGGGATGTTCTTTTCTACCCATTTCTTTTTTTTGTTGTATAGCTTGCCGTAATTAACCTCTCTGAGGGCAGGTGATGAGTATATATCTTTAATACCGTAACTATCCGCATAAAACTTGCCAGTATTGATTGCACGGGGAAGCGTGCTTGAATAGATATGGTGAATGGTGATGTGCGATCCTAGCAGGATCTCATCGACCTTATTCAGGTCATCCTGCCAGCTTTCAGCAGGGGGTGCATCGCCCCAGCCCAGGATCTGGTCAGCTTCATTGCTGGTGGTTTTGTAGTGCCTGACAACTATGGCGCGCATGATGATTAAATGATGGTGTGTGAGTTGTGAGATTGAATAAAGGTAACAGACTATAGGTTAATGATTAGTTCAGCTCGTTATATGACCTTTCAAAGCATCTTCCATTCGGTCACACAGTGTCTTGATGACTTTAATACGGGCATGTGGTTTATCATTGCCTTCAATTAGCGTCCATGGTGCTATTCTGGTGCTTGTACGCTCGATAATGTCATTAATGGCCTGCTCATAATCTTCCCATTTTTCACGGTTGCGCCAGTCTTCATCAGTCAACTTCCATTGCTTATGCGGGATTATTTCACGTTGTTTGAAGCGATCAAGCTGCTCCTCTTTAGTTATATGAACCCAGAATTTCATCAGCAATATGCCGTGGTCGGTCAGCATTTCCTCGAATTCATTGATTTCAGCATAGGCGCGCCGCCATTCTTCTTCAGTGGCGAAATTCTCAATGCGCTCTACCAGTACACGGCCATACCAGCTACGGTCGAAAATTGTCATACGTCCTGCTCTTGAAAGGTGCCGCCAAAAACGCCATAAATAATGATGCGCCTGTTCTTCATCGGTAGGTGCTGCGATCGGCAAAACCTGTACATGCCTGGCATCCAGTGCAGCTGTTACACGTCGTATTGCGCCGCCTTTGCCAGCGGCATCAGGACCTTCAAACACCAGTATCGTAGAAAGATTTTTCTTTAATGCTTTTCTATGCAGTTGATTTAACTTTGCCTGGTAGGTTTGTAGTTCCTGTTTATATTCTTTCTTGGTCAATGACAGTGTCATATCCATGACATCGAGAACTGTCGAGCTCTTCAAATGAGTCAGAGTCTCTGAATCAGTATTATTTTCTGTAGCAGTAGAAGCTGAAAGCTCATGACCATTGGTAGCTGAAGCTTCGAGTCTATCCAGGTGTTTGTTAATTTCATCACGGATGATCGTGCCAACTGTGAGGCTTCTGAAATAT
>DAOWLL010000543.1 GCA_030641945.1 Gammaproteobacteria bacterium
GATAACAACATAATAACAGCCCAGTCTTCAAACCAGCATTCAGCTAACAACTGAACCCGGTAAACGGTACTTCCTATTAATAGCACATATTGGGAATATATTCCCAATTATATAAACGAAATACTTGAGCATCAAGACCAAATCTGTCACTCTCTGCCCACAGGAACATAAACCACACTATCAAGCAGTAAAACGTGTCAGAAAAAGTCAGTTATCAACATGGCCCCCAGGAAAAACTGGGCATTTTACTGGTAAATCTGGGTTCGCCTGATGCACCCACACCATCTGCAGTTCGCAAATATCTGGCGCAATTTTTAGCTGACCACCGCGTGGTAGAGGCCAATCGATTTATCTGGTGGTTCGCCCTGCACGGCATCATATTACGGCTGCGTCCGTCACGTGCAGCAAAATCATATAAAAAAGTCTGGACAGAAGACGGCTCACCGCTGCTTCATTACACTCGACTGCAGACGCAGGCGATACAGAAAAAGCTTGAAGATCGATTCCGTGGTCACGTGATCGCCGACATGGCGATGACTTATGGCAAACCATCGATAAAGAGTGGCCTGGAAGGCTTGCGCAAAGCCGGCGCAAGACGGCTGCTGATCTTGCCGCTGTATCCGCAGTATTCTGCCACGACCACGGCCGCAGTATTTGACCAGGTAACTGATGTACTGCAAGGCTGGCGCTGGCTACCCGACCTGCGCATGATCAACCAGTATCACGACCACCCGAAATATATCGAAGCTTTAGCCAACAGCATCGAAAAACAGTGGGCAGAAAATTCTAAAGGCAATCTATTGCTGTTCTCTTTTCACGGCATCCCGCAGCGGTATATCGATAATGGCGACCCTTATTTTTGCCACTGCCAGAAAACCGCGAGGCTGGTCGCTGAAAAGCTGGAACTGAAAGATGATGAATGGAAAGTCGTATTCCAGTCCCGCTTCGGCCGTGAGCCATGGTTGGAACCCTATTGCAGCGTCACCTTGCAGGGACTGCCTGCCACCGGCATCAAAAACGTGGATATCATCTGCCCCGGTTTTGCCGCCGACTGCCTGGAAACACTCGAAGAAATTCAAATGGAAAATAAAGACCTGTTTATTGAAGCAGGTGGCGAAAACTTTAATTACATTCCCTGCCTGAATGATAACGAAGACTACATGATCGCATTGTGCGAAGTCCTCACCGCACACATGTTCGGCTGGCCGGAAACCATGCCAAACTGGGATGCCGGCAAGCTGGCTGTTGAAGCCAATAAATCCAGACAGCGCGCACTCGATATGGGCGCGAAGAAGTGACAGCGAATTTTACTGTCATCCTGAACGTCTTTTGTGAAGGATCTTAAAACACTTCAATGAAAAATGAATAATGCACTGCAATCGTTCCAGACGATTCGCAGCATACCCTCCATCCATGGAGATATAAAGTGAAAAATGACAAACCATTAGTTGGTGTTAGCCGTTGTTTGCTTGGTGACGCGGTGCGTTATGATGGCCGGTCAAAATCCAATACTATCGTACTGGAGAAGCTCAGCCAGTTATTCGAATTCATTCCTGTCTGCCCGGAAATCGAAGCCGGGCTTTCTGTTCCCCGCCCACCGGTGCAACTCACCGGCAGTATAAAAAACCCGAAACTTATTGGCCGTGACAACCCAGCCATTGATGTTACGAACATCATGCAACGCTACTGCAACACGAGACCGGCTGAACTCGATCATCTATCAGGTTTTATTTTCAAAAGCCGCTCACCCAGCTGCGGCTTAAACAGCACACCGGTATTCATCAATAAAGTTTGCGTTACTGAAACCAGCCGAGGCCTTTTTGCAAAAAGCCTGTGCGAAAAGCATCCGGATTTAGTCGTAATTGAAGACACTGAACTGGAAGATAAAAACTTACTGGAAAAATTCATACAACTAATTTCAGTCTCGCACCAGGGCAACTCTGATTAAGTA
>DAOWLL010000584.1 GCA_030641945.1 Gammaproteobacteria bacterium
AACGGCACGATCTACAATTACCCTGAGCTGCGCGAGACATTGATAGCCAGGGGCCACCAGTTTGTTTCTACGGGCGATACCGAAGTCATACTCAAGGCGTATGCCGAGTGGGGTATCGATTGTCTGCAGCGCCTGCATGGCATGTTTGCGTTTGCTATCAGGGACGAAAAAAACAGCAGGCTCATACTGGCGCGTGATCGTGTCGGCATCAAGCCGCTGTATTTTTCGCATAACGGCAGTCGCCTGTTGTTTGCCTCAACGACACAGGCATTGCTCGCGGCTGATGCATCTATTGATACATCCATCGATGCTTTTGCACTGCATAACCTGTTCTCGCTGCACGCTGTGGTTCCGGCACCGCGAACCATTCTCAAAGGTATACGCAAGGTGCGTCCTGCGCATTACATGGTATTTGATGATGACGGCAGCGTAACAGAAAACCGCTACTGGACACTGACCGCTAAACGCCCTGACAGGGCGATGGATGAAAACGAATGGATTAGTGCAATACATGATTCGCTCAGGAGATCTGTTGAACGACGCCTCAAAATCGCCGATGTACCGGTAGGTGTGCTGTTATCCGGGGGTATAGACTCAAGTTTGCTCGTCGCATTGCTGAGTGAGGCGGGAGTAAAAGGACTGAAAACCTTCTCCGTCGGTTTTGAGGACCAGCCGGAAGAGAAGGGTAACGAATTTGAATATTCCGATGCGGTAGCTAATAAATTCGCCACAGAGCATCACCGCTTCCTGGTGCCAAATGAGCAGGTATTGCCGAGATTGCCGGAAGCATTCGGCCACATGACCGAGCCCATGTTCGCGCAGGATGCGGTTGCGTTTTACCTGCTGTCAGAAGTGGTATCAAAAGAAGTCAAGGTGGTGCAAAGCGGGCAGGGTGCTGATGAGGTGTTTGGTGGTTATTTCTGGTATCCACGAATGCAGCATTCAATCACACCGGGCGTACGCAGGTTCAGCGAACATTATTTCGATCGTGACCATGATGAGTTTCTTGAAACGGCTGATGTTCGTTTCCATGGCGATGACGTTAGCTCGAATCTCATTGAAGATCTGCTGGACGGTGTCGATGCAGACGAATATCTAGACCGGGTGCTGGCAGTTGAAATTACGACCCTGATTGTTGATGATCCGGTGAAGCGGGTCGACAATATGACCATGGCCTGGGGCCTGGAGGCACGCGTGCCGTTCCTTGACCAGGAACTGATAGAACTGGCTGCAACCATGCCAGCCGAGCTCAAGCTGGCCAGCGGTGGCAAGCATGTACTCAAGCAAATATCACGCGGCCTGTTGCCGGACAGCGTGATAGACCGCAAAAAAGGCTATTTCCCGATGCCGTCGCTGAAATATGTACGCGGTGAGTTTCTCGAGTTCATGAAACAGATCCTGTTATGTGATGCTGCTAAAAACCGCGGTTTGTATAATCCTGCATACGTTGAGAAGCTTATGGCTGAACCTGAGGCGCATCTGACACGGCTGCAGGGCAGCAAGCTGTGGCACCTGGCAGCGCTGGAGCTGTGGCTGCAGCAGAACATCGATACATCAGTTAACAGTTAACGGTTGATGGCCAAATGAAAGTGACCACCCATAACATGGTTTTAACCGCAGAGGCGCAGAGACGCAGAGGAGGAACAGCTTATTACACAGAAGGAAAAAACACATAGGCCTGCATAAGCGAAGCGTTGCTGGCGATAGGCCATTAGATCGGAAATACCTTCAATCATATCTCTGCGCCTCAGCGCCTCTGCGGTAATATAAGAATTTCCAGAACGTGGATACCAA
>DAOWLL010000587.1 GCA_030641945.1 Gammaproteobacteria bacterium
ATGCGGAACAGGCCATGTTTGATAATTCAGCTTCACTGGTTAGAAAGGACGTAAACCTGCTTAAAACCATGTAAGAATACAAATAGATTTCAGGGCATGTAGCCAAATTTGGTGGCAGTGCTTATACTTCGGCGATGCTTGAACTTCTTCTAACCCTGACAACAATCAGCCTGCTTGATAGTATGAGCGCAGTACCCATTGCACTCATCCCGCTGGCCATTATAATCCTCCCGGGTTTTATCATCATTTCATGCAGTAGCATGGTTCAGAAGAACTCTGATAACAGACCGATGATCAGCTTTAATGACCAGCTTTAATAACTATGCCTAACGATAAAAAAATAACCGATATTGATGTATTACGCGCCAACATCAACAACGAAACCTCTCAGATCAACTGGTCTGATCTACAACGTTTTTTCGCCGGTGGCTGGTTAATCTATGTAAGCAGCAACACCAATCTTCTCGATGTCGCTGTTGCATTTTCCTTAGATAACAAAGACGAAGTCAGTAAATGGTTAACATCAGGTGAAGTTGCCAAAGTATCTGATACACAGGCAAAACAATGGCACGAAGATAATGCCACGTTCTGGGCCAACGTGGTTAAACCCTGGGTGTTAATCCAGCCGCTGAAACTGCCAGACATGACACAATCAGAAGATAAAAATATTCACTGAGCCATTTTCTGTTACTAAGGAACCTCTGATTAAGTCTGGGTGAAACAGATTGAGATTCAGGGTTTTCAAGAGCAAGGCGGTAAGCACCTGTAATAGCTGGGCTATTGCAGGTGCTTGCCAACGCAGCTATTGGAAATTCTGGACTCAAGCTGTTCATCCACGACTTTATCAGAGGTTCCCTAACATCGCCGGGTTCCAGTACTATGAAGGTGAGCGCCTGTTTCAGTCAACTCAACATCGGCGACCCGTTACAACTACGCCGCGCCCCGGAAAATAAATATGATAAACGTGCGGTAGAGGTCTACTGGAACGACTATATGCTTGGGCATATTCCTAAAGTCGCGCCTTCACGGGCGCGTGGATTGAAACAGTATCATCCATACCAGAATCAATTATAGACACCCATAAATTCAACCGATTTTAATCAAACTCTGTCATCATCATTAACTCCAATAACGGCAGGGGCAACACTTGAAGCAGTACCAATCCCTGTGGTGGTGTGGTTATTTGGTTCTGGTCTTTTGCTTGTTTAATAAAAGGGGGTGGAGGCAATTGCAACTCGATCAGAGCTACCTGTTTCTTCTTCTGCGGGCAATGTTTGCAGCGAAAAGAACTTGCGACCCTTTTGCAGCCCTATGGCTAGTACTCCGTCAATATAACCTTGACGGCGTACTAGTTTAAACCCCTCGACCGGATTTATCCGACCGGTGGGTCAAACTGAGATTTAAGGACAGTTGGCTGGATTATCCCCACAGACCCAGCCGCTAACTCCGATCGAATACTGATCTCCCGAATTGGTTTCAAAATCAATTATGAGCTTGAAGTAGTCACCACCGCCACTACGCTGCAGGATGTAGGACGCCAGTACGGATTCATCCACAGGGTTGCCGTCGGTGCGACTGTGAAGCGTCCAATCTGGTCCGGCATCGAAGTCGGCCTGGGTATCGGAAAAAAGCAGAGTCATCACCACAGCAACATCAGCACCGGGTGCGGGTTGTGGCCCACACAACAGGGCATCGAGACTCAGCTCGTTACTGTCGTTGATGATGAAGTAGGCCCCGCAACCTTCATTAAACCAGGGTGTGAAC
>DAOWLL010000416.1 GCA_030641945.1 Gammaproteobacteria bacterium
CATCTCGGAATTAGAGCACTATACGACACATGCCAGGCCCCCGGCAGGGCGGTTTTCATGGCCGACAATATTGAAACGACCCAGATGGGGCGACGTGAGTTAACACGGCTGTTTTTTAACAGGCAACTCGATATTATCGCCAGGGAGCCCGCTACCGATACTGAATATGACCCTCGATTACGCCAATGGTACATAGAAGCAAGCACCGAGCCTGTTGCAACAAAACCATACCTGTTTTATTTCTCCAGGCAAGTTGGCATCACCGCAAAAATCAAAGCGAGCGAACCGGGCGTCGTCATAGCAACAGACATTACCCTGGATAATCTTACCGACACAATCAACAAGTACCAGATAACACCCAACTCGGAAGCTGTGCTTATTAATGCTGAAGGACAGACTTTTGCCTACAAAGATCCTGAACGAATAATTATCAAATCAGATAATGATCAACTCAAGCTTGCGAACTTGAAACAGTTAGGCAGCGATGTATTAGCGAATTTAGGCGAAACAATCCAGGCAGCAGAGCAAAACCTTGATTTTGAGTTCGATGGCAAGCAATGGACTGGCAGCGCGCGCATTATAGCCAGGCCGGGCGGTGTCGATCTGTTTGCATTAATAATATCGCCTGTTGATGAATTGCTCAGTGAAGCATCCGAAATCAGAACACAATCATTTCTCGTAACAATCACAATAACTCTGCTTTTCATACCACTGATCTGGTATGTCGCAAAACGAATATCCAGCCCGTTATTCAAACTGGCAGACGCTGCTTCATCTATTTCACAGTTCGAATTTGACACACCAATCAATACCAAATCGAAAATAAAGGAGATTCATGAACTTTCTGCTGCCATGGACCTGATGCAAACCACCATCAACAGGTTTATCAAGCTTATCAATTCTCTGGCCAGCGAACAGAATCTTGATGCCCTGCTGCATAGTATTAGCCGCGAAACCATGCTGATAAGCCATGCAGACGGCGTTCTAACCTATTTAATGAATGAAGAAGAGAACGCTCTTGATCCCGGCATACTCTGCTCTAGCGACAACAACTATTTAGAAACAGATCAATTACCTCCAATATTGATGCCGGAAATCGACGGCCTGATGGGTTTGTTTACAAAGAACAGAAGCAGCGTTATTTGTATTGATGACGCTTCTGAGGATGCATTTAAACCACTGCTTGAACTGTTCAATACTGATCATCTCACCATGATTGCACTGCCACTGACCAACAGGAACTATGAACATATTGGCTTGTTGTGTCTTTTATTCAAACATGCTGAGGGCCTGACTACTGAAAGTGAAAAAACCAGCCTGTCTTTTATCCAGGCCTTGTCAGGCTTTGCCGCGGTTACACTTGAAAGCAGGCAACTGCTGCATATGCAGGAAGCCCTATTGAACTCATTTATAAAACTTATTGCCGGTGCCATAGATGCGAAATCACCCTATACAGGAGGCCACTGCCAGCGCGTACCCGAAATAACCAAAATGCTGGCGCAGGCCGCGTGCAGTTCACATGACGAACCATTCACTGATTTCAGTCTATCTGATAAAGAATGGGAAGCACTCGAAATAGCCAGCTGGCTGCATGATTGCGGCAAGGTAACGACACCTGAATATGTCGTGGACAAGGCCACCAAGCTTGAAACTATTTATGATCGCATTCATGAAGTACGTATGCGCTTTGAAGTACTAAAGCGTGATGCTGAAATCGATCATTGGCAGCAGCTTGCTAATGGCGGCGACAAAGAGACGCTTGAGAAAACGCTGTCCATAACACTACAGCAACTGGATGATGACTTCGCCTTCATTGCGGAATGCAATGAGGGCGGAGAATTTATGAGCGGCGATAAAATCGAGCGCCTGAACCAGATAGCACAGCGCACATGGAAACGCACGCTTGATGACAGCATCGGCATTTCCCGGGAAGAAGCTAATCGCAAGAACAGAAGCGAAAAACAGGCATTACCCGTAAAAGAAAAAGTCCTGTCAGATAAACCCGAACACATTATCGAACGCGAGGAACACGAACACATGCCTGAAGACAACCCATGGGGATTCAAGCTTGATGTTCCTGAATACAAGTATAATCGTGGCGAATTATACAACCTGTCTGTAGGCAGAGGCACTCTCAGCGCCGAGGAGCGTTACAAGATAAACGATCATATGACGCAGACCATCATGATGCTGGAAAAACTGCCATACCCGAAACATTTACGAGAAGTACCAAAAATCGCCGGCTGCCATCATGAAACTATGGACGGCAAAGGCTACCCTAAACGACTGACACGTGATGACATGTCATTGACTGCGCGCATGATGGCCATCGCTGATATTTTCGAAGCGCTCACAGCATCTGACCGCCCTTACAAAAAAGCCAAAACATTATCTGAAGCAATCCGCATCATGAGCTTCATGAGAAATGACAATCATATTGACCCGGATCTGTTCCAGCTGTTTCTTACCAGCGGTATATATAAAAACTATGGTGAACAGTTCCTTGCTCCCGAGCAGCTTGATGAGGTTGACATCAACGAGTACCTGCAGCAGAAATGAATAACAAACCCACCGCTTCAAAACGACTTGCTTCACTTGACTGGATGCGTGGTTTTGTCATGGTACTAATG
>DAOWLL010000569.1 GCA_030641945.1 Gammaproteobacteria bacterium
ACTGACTCCAATAGCAAATACCTTCTCTTCACAGACAAACCTGAAGTCTTTAATTTCCTGCCTGACCTTATCAGCAATCAGTGCGGCCTGATCAAGTTCACAGTTCTCCAGTAAGATACCAAACTCGTCGCCCCCCAGGCGTGCAACGACATCTCCACTACGTAGCACTTTATGGATTAAATCGGGTAACTGACGCAGCAACTCATCGCCTGCCACGTGTCCACATGTATCATTGACCAGCTTGAATTGATCAAGATCGAGGTAGCATAATGAATGGACACGATGCTCTTCCTCGATATTTAACAAGGCTTCCTCAACGCTTTCTTCGAACTTCAAGCGATTATACAAACCGGTCAGCATGTCATGGCTGGCCTGATATGATAATTGCCGTGTCAGTTTCCTTGTGTTACTTACGTCCTGAATCACCATTACAGCGCCTATTATATTTCCTTCTCTGTTTTTCATCGGTGCGACAGATGCCTCGACAGCTACAACCTTATTGTCTCCGGCAATCAGTGACGAGTGTTCTGGCAGATGTACTGTATGTTGTTTTTCAAAGCATCTGACAAGCGGGTCTTCTATTTTCTCCCCTGATGAATCGCTCACGATCTTGACAAGATCAGAAAGCTGCAGATTAAATACGTGCTTATTCTTTGCATTAAAAAGCTGTTCTGCTGCCGGATTTATATACTGGATAACACCATCAAGTCCGACCGTGATAACTGATTCCGTTATAGAATGAAGTGTAACTTCAGCTTTTTCTTTTTGATTAGATAATTCTATTTCTGTTTTTTCAGCACGTTGCAGCGCGTCTGTTAATTTCCTCTGTGTCGCAAACATGGACTCAATAGCATTATTGATGAATCCACCAAGATAACCGAACTCATCATCACGGCTTTGCTTAAAGCGAACAGAATCATCACCATTAGAAAAGGCACGCGCCGTGTCAACCATCCGGGTAAAGGGGCCTGAAAGAACGCGATGCAGTATTTGCTGCAATATAAGGCCAAATATAAATACTGAAAGACCGATAGTCAGCAGCATATTCTTACGAATATTTGCGACTTCCTGTTTTTGATTTGGGTAATATACAAGTGTCGATATTGTTTGTAATTCCTGCGAGCCTTTAGGGTAGTAGTTTATGGAGTAAGGGAACACATCATCGTTGGTGTTTCGATCGCCATATAAATATTCTTTGTCATTCTCAGAAAGAACAACTGATGTGAAACCCATTTCATCCCGCAACTGGTTAAGCTTCAGTTTTATCCTTGATTCAGCCGTTTCCAGCGCCGGTGATTCAGGGCTTTTCTTTACGATACCTTCCAGCGCATATGCCACCATATGGGAGTTTGTTTTGTTAGCAAAGTAGAGGTCATTTTCTGCATCTTCCAGTATAAATACTGATATCAGCAAGCCAATGAACACTAAGCCCCAAAATACAATGCCTGTAATTCGTGCGGGTAGCTTTACTTGAAATGAGTCGGACTGGTTTTCCATGAATTATTCTTCTTATTTAAATCCTGCCCAGCGCAGCCCTAATAGTACCGGGCCACCAGGATGTAGCCACCAACAAGTAACAGGTACATGCGCTCAGTCATTTCGATGAGCAAGATATGGCGTGCATCTTGAAGTAGCTGCGATTATCTGTAGTCGTGATTTTCCCCAGGGGCGGCCGGGTTGACAGGCCTTGAACGCTGAACTGCTGCTCAAAATACAGGCTGGATACATGAAATTAACCCACACAATACATAAAAGCGCTGACCCACAACGATGCGTTCCCTGCGATGACGGCAGTAATATATATTATTGATTATTAAGGATTTATTTTTGTGCAGTTAGTGATTATGTATAGCAG
>DAOWLL010000039.1 GCA_030641945.1 Gammaproteobacteria bacterium
ACGCTAACCCTTTTTACTTAAAGTTTTTATCTGATCCTATATACCTGTATTTGATATTTAACCAACCATGAGCAAACAAGACCGAAACAAGTGGAATCAACGTTACGCAGAGGATAACTATCACAAAAATAACCCTGTGACATTAGTGGAGGACTGGTTACCGAGATTACCCGTGGGTCGAGCACTGGATGTGGCCTGTGGCGCTGGGCGCAACTCTATATTTCTGGCGCAAGCTGGATATCAGGTCGATGCGATCGATATTTCCCGTGAGGGCCTGAACCTGGCCAGACAAAAAGCTGAGAATCAGGGACTCAGCATTAACTGGATAGAACAGGATTTGGATCAACCTTACCAGTTCGACACAGATTACGATCTGATCATCGTGATGTGGTACGTCAATCCTGGGCTCATCTCAAGGCTGTGTGACTGCCTGGCACCGGGAGGTTATCTTCTCTGCGAGGAACATCTGATCACCGACCTGGAGGTGATCGGGCCGACCAGCTTAAACTACCGAGTAGCGCCTGGCGATTTACGTGAAGCAGTATCAGGGGTCGATGTTTTGTTGTACGAAGAATCCATTGAAATGAACTCCGAAGGCGAGCAAGTCGCGAGTGCACGTGTGGTTGTTAAAATCAACTAATATAAATCAATAAAAAAAGAAGCGTAGGGGCAGGCCTTGCATTTTGTGGAATAACGGGAACAGTATACTTATTAGTTCGTATGTGAGTGAATGTACAAGTGAAATTAGTATACTGTCCCCCTGATTACGCTAATATATCCTAATCGCCATCAAAGAATAATTACCATGAAATTGTTACTGCCAGTCTGCCTGCTTATACTTTCCCCCGTTTTAACAAGTTGTGATTCCAAACCACCGGAAAAAGTGGAAGTAATTCGTCCCATACCAGCGATGAAAGTTGGTGAAAGTCAAAAAGTAAGTGGCAGAAAGTTTCCGGGGAAAGCCAAGGCAACCCAGGAAGTGGATCTTGCTTTTGATGTTGGGGGTAAACTCATCGAGCGGCCGGTCGATATCGGTGATGACGTCAAACAGGGTGACGTGATTGCCCGGCTTAACCCACGGGACTTTAAAGCCAGAGTCAAATCGAACAAGGCAGAATTGAAAAAAGTAAAACAGAATTTTCAACGCGGCAAGGAATTAATCAAGGACTCATTTATCTCACAGCGTGACTATGATCGTCTCGAAGCAGCTGTCGATGTCGCCGAAGCAGACCTGGATATCGCGCAAAAAGCACTGTCGGACTCCGTGATGAAAGCTCCTTTCGATGGTCATATTGCCAACCTGTATGTGGAAAATTACCAGGCGGTACTGTCAAAGAAAGTCATCGCCCGCTTGCTCGACACCAGCCAGATTGAAATGGTGGTACAGGTTCCCGAAAACCTCATTAGCAAGGTTTCCTACATTGAAGACATTCACGTGACATTTGACTCATTTCCTGATGTGGCATTAGCCGCAAGCATCAAGGAGGTCAGTAATGAGGCGTCACAAACTACCCGCACCTATCCGGTAACGTTAATCATGCAACAACATGACGATGTTGAAATTCTTCCGGGCATGGCAGGCAACGCAAGCGGAACACTGGTAATGCCCGGAACAGGTGATGAATTAGAGAAGCTGGTTGTCCCGGTTCAAGCGGTATTTACCCCGAATACACAGAAACAGGACCATGTCTGGGTCATCGACGAGAAATCTGGCAGTGTGCATTTACGCGCAGTAACAACCGGCCAACTGACCCAGTCTGGTATCCAGGTTATTGATGGTTTGCAAACTGACGAGTGGGTTGCCGTTGCCGGTGTTCATACCCTGCGTGAAGATCAAAAAGTTCGCATTGATTCCAGCATAGTAACGGAGTAAGCCGATGAACCTTTCAAAGGCAGCGCTGGAATATCGCGCGGTTACCTATTTTGCAACATTCATGCTGATTGTTGTCGGGGTTTTTGCCTACTTTGGCCTGGGCCAGCTTGAAGACCCTGAGTTCAGTGTTAAAACCGCTGCCATTACCGTCAACTACCCGGGGGCTACGGCTGAGCAGGTCGAACTCGAAGTTGTCGACCTGATTGAAACAAAACTCCAGGAAATGGTGGAGTTAAAGCATATCTATTCCATGGCCCGTCCCGGTCAGGCCATCATTAAAGTCGACATCAAGAACCATTACTGGTCAGATCAACTGCCACAGGTTTGGGATGTCTTACGAAAGAAGATCACTGACATTGAACACCAGTTGCCGCCCGGTGCGAGCAAACCTGCTGTGGGTGATGACTTTGGTTTCGTGTTTGGTTTTTTGCTAGGTGTTACCGCCGACGGCTATAGCTACGCTCAGTTGCACGACTATGTTAAATCCCTGCGCAAAGAACTGAAGATTACGCCCAATGTCGCCCGCATCGATACCTGGGGAGTACAGCAGCGACAGATCTTTATCGATGTTTCTCAATCCCAGATATCCCAGCTTGGTTTAACGGCCGAAGATGTGGCCGCGACATTGCAACAACAGAATATGGTCGTTGATGCCGGCTCGGTCGATTATCAAAGCCAGCGTTTTCGCGTTGCCCCCACTGGAGAGTTTACTGCTGCGGCACAGATCGGCGACCTTGTCATTACCGGTGTAGCAGGAAAAGAGCGTGTTAAAGGCGTACGCGGCGATGAATTGATCCGGGTGCGGGATATCGGTACCGTACGTGAAGGTTACATCGAACCGCCATTAAAAATGATGCGCATCAATGGATTGCCTGCCATCGCCTTATCTATCGCCCCTTCAGCAGGTGCAAATGTCGTCAATGTCGGTCTGGATATTGATAAACGTATCGAGCAACTGCAATCAACCCTGCCTGTCGGTATCGAATTACACCGCATCTCGTGGCAATCAGAACTTGTCGACGAATCTATCAGTGCCTTCATGATAAGTCTGATGCAGGCCATTGCCATCGTATTGGTGATCCTTGCAATCAGCATGGGGCTTCGCGTGGGTATCATTATCGGCTTAACCGGGCTGGTATTCGCCATCCTTGGCAGCTTTATCGTTATGGCGATCTGGGGGATCGATCTGCAACGCGTTTCTCTCGGCGCATTGATTATAGCTATGGGCATGATGGTTGATAATGCCATCGTCGTGGTTGATGGGTTTGTGGTGCGCTTGAAAAAGGGTATGGAGCGAAAACAGGCTGCGATTGAAGCCGCCGGCCAGCCGGGTATACCGTTACTGGGTGCGACCGTGGTAGCAAGCATGGCGTTCTATCCTATCTTTGCTTCAACTTATGATACCGGTGAGTATGCGGGCAGTCTTTTTCAGGTGGTCGCGATTGCACTGCTTATCAGCTGGTTCCTCTCACAAACCGTAACCCCCTTAATTTGCATGGATTTTTTACCCGACCCAAAAGAGGACGGAAAAGATCCCTACAATACGCGTTTTTACCAGTATTTCAGAAATTTACTTGGTTCGTTAATACGGTATCGAGCTGTATTTTTAGTCGTGATGATCATCGCGCTGGGGGCATCAATTTACGGCTTCGGAGATGTGAAGCGCTTATACTTCCCCGACTCTTCACGTACCCAGATTATGATTGATTACTGGGCGCTGGAGGGCACACGAATCCAGCAAACCTCAGCCAACGTCGAGCGCATTGAAAAAGAGTTAAGCCAGTACGATGAGGTCGTCTCGGTGAATACATTTGTCGGTGCCGGACCTCCGCGCTTTTATTTGCCGGTCAATCCGGAAAGCGCTTATAGCTCGTATGCCCAGCTAATCGTCAATGTCGACAACCTGCCGAATGTGGAAGTGGTCATCGATAAAATAGAGGGCTGGCTGAGTCAGCATAACCCCGGGCATATTACCCGGGTTCGAAAATATGCGGTTGGCGCATTTGATGACTGGAAGTTCGAGGCACGCTTTAGCGGCCCCGCCAATGCCGATCCCGACGTACTGAGAGAGCTGTCAAAACAGGGCATGGCCATTCTCGAAGCCAGCCCCTATGCCAAAGAAGTTCGCACCAACTGGCGTCAACGCAGTCGGGAAATGGTGGTTGAATATAACCAGGAACGTGCACGCTGGGCAGGCATCAGTCGTGAGAATGTTGCACGCGCAACCAAGCGAACCTTTGACGGTAATAACATCGGTCTTTATCGTGAAAAGGATGAGTTAATCCCCATCGTGATACGCTCTGTGGAAGACGAACGACAACGCGCCGCAACCGATCTTTCTGTTGTTCAGGTTGTTGCCGATCGTTCAACCGAGTCTCTGCCTCTGTCACAGGTTATCGATAACACCCTGTTAAAATGGAATGACAATATTATCTGGCGTTGGGATCGCCGCCGGGCGATTTCTGTGCAGGCAGCACCAGACAATGCAACCGCTCCCACCTTAATGGGCGATGTAAAACAAAAATTTGAAGATATCCCCTTACCACCTGGTTATACCATGGAATGGGACGGCGAATTTGATAGTGGTCGACAATCAAGCGAGGCATTGATTCCGGGATTTGGTCCAGCCATCGCGGTCATATTATTGATTATCGTGGCATTATCTAATGCCTACCGACCACCATTGATTATGATCCTGGTGATACCGTTTGTTATGATCGGTATAACCCCTGGTTTACTAATGACAGGTGCGGCTTTTGGTTTCATCGCTTTACTGGGGATAATGAGTTTATCGGGCATGATGATTAAGAATTCGGTGGTATTACTGGATCAAATCAAGCTTAATATCATAGAAGGCATGTCGCCGTATAAAGCCACGGTTGAAGCTGCTGTCGAGCGTCTCAATCCTGTTGTCAACGCAGCCGCGACCACGGTATTTGGCATGATTCCGTTATTGGGTGATGTCTTTTGGGTCGCCATGGCGGTGACGATCATGTTTGGTCTGGCGTTTGGCACCCTGCTGACGATGTTGCTGGTGCCTGTTCTCTATGCCACGTTTTACCGGCTAAGTGCGCCGGCAGAGAACGACTAACGCGAAGTTTGATCAGGCGACATTCGGGTTTGTAAAAGGCTAAAGATACCGATCGGCTTCATAGCATGCATGTGGTGCCCACCACGAGTTTGTGCTGCTTGCTAGGCAAACCTGCGGATCAGCGTTCGGGCAACTGCCCACGCCACAAGCCCAACCGCCAGGCCTTGCAAACCTCCAAGCGTAATGTCAGTTGGTGTATGCACTCTCAAAATGGGCCGGGAATAGCAGACAGCCAGGGCCCAGGGCAGCAATGCGTAGAACATCCAGAGTCTTTTCGTTGTCAAGTAAGTTGCGGCAATCATCAGAAGGAACGTGGCAAAGAATATCGCTGAGAAGGAGTGCCCAGAGGGAAACGAATAGCCTGTCTCTTCGATCCAGTGAGCTTCAATGGAGGAACTCAGCGGGACAGGACTTGGTACCCTGCTTAAGACTTTCGCCAGCGGCTTGCGGCGAGCTTCCTTGTCTCCGCTCTCATAGAAATCCTCCGGGGTCATTCCCAGGGGGCCGGATCCATTCTCCCCCGCTAACCAAATGATGTTGGGGCGAGGAATTTTCAGCTGTGCTTTCACGATATCTTCATTAAGCGCAGCCCCGCCTCCGGCGCAGATTACAGCGATCAACACCACGACACTTGATTCCTTCCATCTCCGCTGAAATGTGATATCCCCGCGAGTGACTAAGAGCATTAGCATCGTTACAGCTACGATGGGGACCCCTAACTTTCCGCCTGACTGTGACAGCCAATACGCCAACTGTGAAAATGTCTGGGTAAGGTCGTAGTACGGCGATCTCGTGGAATCGACCATGGGGAGCACAAAAGTCAGGGGGATGAGCGACCAGGTCACGATCGCGGGCACTGCTGCCCGCAACACCACCTGCTCAGTGGTTAGTTCATGCCTTGCTCTATTCGACATCATCGTTCATCCATTTGTTGTATTCTGGGGACAGTATACCTATTAGCAGCAGGGTATACTGTCCCCAGAATTGGCCACCATCTATTTCCCTATAAAACATTATGTTGTATTGGTTTTAATTAAATCACGCATAATATAGTCTCATTTCGATAGCGCCCACTACGTTTGGTTACGTGAATCAGCACAAACATTTCGGAGTCAATACATGAATTTCAGTCGATTTGCCCAATCACGAAAGCTGCTGATTTTGCCGCCCATTGCAATTGGGCTGCTGGTATTGCTGTTCATGGTGGCGGGGAAACAGCCACCGGCACAGGCGGAGCGTGGCGAGCCGACGCGTACCGTGCGCGTTATAGAAGTGCCGCTGGTTGAGCTGGTGCCGATGGCTGAGGGTTATGGGCAGGTGCAGCCGGCGCGCATCTGGACGGCGGTCAGCCAGGTGTCCGGGCGGGTGACCTATATTCACCCCAAACTGAGGGATGGAGAAATCCTGCCGATGGGTACGGAGCTGGTGCACATCGATCCGAAGGATTACGAACTCGCCCGGGCCCAGGCCCAGGCTGAACTGGCAGAACTCAATGCCCAGGAAAAAAACGCGCGCGCCTCCCTTGATATCGAGAAGCGCAATCTGCTGCTGGCAAAGAAGGAGCTGGAGCGTATCCAGAAACTGGTAAAGAAAGGAACGGCATCCCAGAGCAATGCAGACCAGACCGAGCGCGCAATGCTGAGCTATAGCGCCTCGGTGCAGAACCTGCAGAATACCCTCGCGCTGGTGCCATCCCGACGCAGTGTACTCGATGCCAAAGTGGCACTGGCCGAACGTGACCTGGAACATACAATCATATGCGCGCCTTATGACATGCGGGTGGCGAACCTGAAGGTTGAGGCGGACCAGTATGTTCCCCTGGGTCAGAGCCTGTTCGAGGGCGATTCGGTGGACAGGGTGGAGATCAAGGCGCAGGTGGCGATGTCATCACTGCGGCGTCTGTTTATTGGCCGCCCTGACATACAAATTGATGTTCAGCGGATCAGCGAAGAGTTCGCTGAACTGATCGCGCTGGATCCGGTTGTGAGGCTGGACCTGGGCAATCATGTGGCGGAATGGAAAGCCGAGTTCGTACGCTTCAGCGATACCGTGGATCCGGAAACGCGCACCATGGGCGTGGTTGTCGCGGTGGACACCCCTTTCGAAAAAGTCATACCCGGTTACAAACCGCCGCTGTCGAAAGGCATGTTCGTCAATGTCGTTATGAGCGGAAAGAAATCCATGCAGCGCGTGCTGGTGCCGCGTTCGGCGGTGCGTGCAAACACGGTCTACGTGGCCGATGAGAACAACCGCCTGCGGCGCCGGCCGGTGCAGATATTGTTTTCCCAGGGCGATATCAGTGTTATTGCCGAAGGTCTGGAACCCGGTGAGCGCGTGGTCGTATCTGACCTTGTTCCGGCGGTCGATGGTATGTTGCTGCAGGTCCAGCTTGATGAGGATCTAAACCAGTCGCTGATTGCTCACGGAAAAGGTTCATGATCGCCTGGTTTGCACGTCACCAGACGGCAGCCAACCTGCTGATGGCAGCGATCATGCTGCTTGGCCTGGTCGCCTTGCCGGGCCTGCAGCGCGAGACCCTGCCTGAAATTCAAAGCGACACGGTGGAAATTCGCGTTATCTACAGGGGCGCCACACCCGACGAGGTGGAGGACGCTGTTTGCCGTCGCCTCGAAGATGTACTGGAGAGTATTACCGACCTGGATGAAATGCGCTGTGAAGCCCGTGAGGGTGTGGGCACAGCCACTGCGGTCATGCGCGAAGGTTCAGAGATGACGCGTTTTCTGGATGACGTCAAGTCCGAAGTGGATGCCATCGACGATTTTCCGGAGCAGAGCGATCCGCCCGTCGTCGAGGAACTGAACCGTACCGATGCGGTTATCTCAGTAGCGGTGACGGGCCCCGCGGATCCCGTAGCACTGAAGGCCTATGCCGAGGACCTGAAGGACAGGATGATGGCCGAGACTGGGGTTGCGGAGGTGAATGTAACCGGCTTTTCCGATCATCATATACGCATCGAGATACCTGCCTGGCGCATGCGTAAATTCGGCCTGTCGGCTGCAGATATCGCCAATGCTGTCAATCGCCAAAGCGTCAGCAGTCCGGCCGGACGTCTTGAAGGTGCGGATGAAGACCTGTTGCTGCGCTTTGACGACCAGCGCAAGACCGCAGAATCTTTCCATGACCTGGTGGTGATCTCAGGCAGTACAGGGGCTGCGATACACCTGGGTGAGATCGCCGAGATTACCGATCGTTTTGACCGCGACGAGGAGAAGACCCTGTTCAACGGCAAGCGGGCTGCCCTGCTAAATGTTGCCAAGACCCGCACCCAGGACATTCTCAAGGTGCTGGCTTCGGTGACTGAATTTGTCGAGGCCGAGCGTGCCAGAGCCCCGCAGGGTATTTATCTGCACATGACCCAGGACCGTGCTTCGATTGTGCAGGACCGGCTCGACATGCTGCTGAGCAATGGATTGCAGGGCCTGGTGCTGGTGTTCCTGGTGCTGTGGTTGTTCTTCGGCACCCGCTACAGTTTCTGGGTGACCATGGGGCTGCCAGTTTCTTTTCTCGGCGCCCTGTTTGTTCTGCCGATTGTGGGCGTCACCATCAATATGATATCCATGATTGGCCTGCTGATCGGTGTCGGCCTGTTGATGGACGACGCCATCGTGATTGCCGAGAACATCGCGGCACGCATGGCCAGGGGTGATACACCGATGCACGCTGCCATTGAGGGTGTGAAGCAGGTATTGCCTGGCATCATGTCTTCCTTTGCCACTACGCTGCTGGTGTTCGGCTCACTTGCCTTCATCACCGGCACCCTCGGGCAGATTTTGCGCGTCATGCCCATAGTGTTGATCATCGTGGTTTCCGTCAGCCTGCTGGAGGCTTTCTGGATCCTGCCGCATCACCTGAGCCACTCGCTGGCGCACATGAAAAAGAAAGCGCCGTCACGTTACCGCCAGGGATTTGATGATGCGTTTGACAGACTGCGTGATCGTGCTTTTAGCCCTGTGCTGGATCGCGCGGTTGACTACCGCTATTTCACGCTTGGAATCATCATCATGCTGTTGATGATTGCCGTGGCCATTCCCGTTGGAGGCAAACTCAAGTTTGTCGGTTTCCCCGATATTGAAGGTGACATCGTCGAGGCTCGCATCCTGCTGCCCCAGGGCACACCTCTGGCACGCACAGAGAAGGTGGTGGCAGCACTGGAGCAGGCGCTGGAGCGTGTTAATGGCCAGTTCAAACCGCGCCAGCCAGACACTCAGGACCTGGTGCGTAATGGCACGGTGATCTACGGCCAGAATCCGGATGCTTTTGAAACTGGACCGCATGTCGCAAGGGTCGTAGCCGACCTGTTGAGTGCCGAGCAGCGTGATGCGCCGCTGGATGAGTTCCGTAATGCCTGGCGCAAGGAAGTCGGCGAGCTGGCCGATGTTATTTCGATCAAGTATACCGAGCCTACGAGTGGCCCTGGCGGCCGGCCCATCGATCTGCGCCTGTTGGGTTATGACCTGCAAAGGCTCAAGGCTGCATCCAATGAGTTACAGCTTTGGCTGAGCAGCTATGTCGGCGTGCAGGACTTGAGTGATGA
>DAOWLL010000179.1 GCA_030641945.1 Gammaproteobacteria bacterium
CAGCACCAGCGCAGTCCCTAACCAGATACTCACCAAAAGCAGCCCCATTTTCAGGACCACGGTGCCCTCCTTCCCCTGACCCTGCAGCAAGGAAAAAGCGCACAGCGACAGCCAGAGGTAGAACACCAGCACCAGGTCTGAAATATCGATGATATGATTGGTTAAACGCAGTGTTTCATTACGCTGATCATCTGCGTCAAATCCCGGCGAGTCGATTATGATCTTGCCGCTGACCTTCTCGGAATCCGATGTTTTCATCTGCAGGTAAGCATCGATGCGGCGGCCCTCACCTTCAGTAACCTTGTCGATTTCGTCACTCATCTGGTAGAACGGGAAGCGTGGATCAGAATCCAGCGCGATGCCGGGCAGGACTCGACTCTCTTTCTGTGCCGAATAGCAGATGACCGAAAACTTGTCATCAACCGCCTGGTTGCCGGTGAGCTGCAATTTCTGGCCCAGAAAATGATTGATGAATGAAGATTTTCCAGCAGAGAAGGTACCCAGTACCGAGATCAGCGGCCACCAGGGAATGCGCGTTGCATAGGAGTCGCTGGTGTTGAGCAGGCCCATGCGATAGGCAACCCGGTCCAGCTTTTTAAAACGAATGACCGCGTCCAGTAACAGCGGATTCTCATTTTCAAGATGAGATTCCAGCTTGGCCAATCGTTCACGAATCGCTTTGTCAGGTCTGGCCAGCATCAGCTAGTCTCCCAGTTCTGTGGTATCAGTTACCATTTGGATTAATCTACGGTGCATAGGGCGCCATCGGTACCGGTGAAGGCATGGGCTGAATATATACTGGCTGGTGCTGGCCCGCACCTAGCGGTACCGGTGGCGGCGGGTTTTTATATGAATCCGCCGAGAATGGCATCACGTCATTCATAAAGCCGAATGGTCCGCCGGATATGGTGCGATTGAGTCCGCCCATATCACGCTGCATGCCGTACACAGAACGGTTCAGGTTCGTCATGGTGTATGTCATGTTGGCGATGTTATTGCTCATCGGTTTCAGCGTTTCCATCTGGTACGACATGGTACGTATCTCACCGGACATGACGCGCATGTCCACCGACATATTACGCATATCCGCCGTTGTCTTTGGTATCGCATCGGACACGATCGTGGCCATACGGGTCACGCTGTGTGACAGCACCGCAATATCATGGGTCAAATGGTAAATCAGGTAGAAGCCATAACCCGCAAGCAGAATAAACGCGAACATGGTCGGATAAACCACCATTTCCCAACGGCGCGCACTCTTATCAAAAGTATCTGCAAGGCGTGACAGGGCGACATCGGCATCAGCAACATAACCCTGGCTGAGGATCTTTTCTGAAGCAGCATGCTTCGCGGCTGATGCTGCTTTTTGCTTGATTTCGTTGACACCACCATGTGTTTCGTGCGATCTCTTCTTGATGATGTCATCAGCAACATGCAGTTTTTTGAGCTCATCAATCGCTTTTTTCTTGTCCGCGGTAGACGAATCGCCGGTGATGATGGTGTCGAGCGCCCGCTTCTCTTCCTCGACACTCATCTTCTTCTTGATGATAGTGGTTGCTGCCCTTTTCTCTTTATCAGACAGGGCATCGGTAGCTTTGGGTTCAGTCTTCTTGCTTGCCGCTGTTTTCTTTGCGGGCGCCGCCTTTTTCCCGGGCGCAACAGGCTCAGCCGGCTTTTCGACAGCCGGTTTTCCTGCAGCAGGCTTTTCTGCTGGTTTATCTGTTGTATTCTTGTCAGAAGCCGGTGGCTTCTTTTCGTCGGCCATATTAGAACTCGCCGGTAGCGCCTCTATTCATGATGTCTAGAATAATTTCTTTTACATTTTCAGCTTCTTCCTTGAGCTCTGCTGGCAGTGGCTTACCGCCATAAATCATGCCATCCATGTTCAGGGTGTACAGCCACAACTTGCCTTGCTTGTCCTCAATCAAAGTAATACGACAAGGCAAATAGCTGGAGAATGCATCATTGTAGTCCAGCATGCGTGATGCGGTCAGTGCATTACAAAACATGAATATTTTAACATACCGATATGACTCCCCGCTCATTGCTTCTATTTCCTTGTACAATGGCATTTCACCGACATTCTTGAAGTTGTGCTCATTGGCTACAAACTTCATTGTTTCTTCAACCTCGTCAGCGGTCATGCCCTCATCCACAGGCACTTTCCAGATACTCGCTTCAGCCATGTTACCGGTTTCAATCAGCTTGACGCCCATATCAGCGAAGACATCGAACGCGTTATCTTCGAACTCGCCGATTGTAGTGAGCGATGGTTGTAATTTAACCATGGCATAACCAGCAGCGATAATGGCAACCAGACCAACGATGGCGAGAAGATTACGTAATACATAGAACATAGCTGACTGTCTCTTTTTTTATTAACTATCTGATGCGCTAATCAATTGATTTAACTCTTCCGCTCTGGACCTGTCCAGTCGGCCCAGCATGGGCAATAAGCTTCTGGCACGGTGTGCCTCGCCCAGTTTGACCAGAATAGCGGCTGCTTCGAAATAAGCACTGGCAGCTTCCCTGTATTGACCCCTGCTCAAATAAACATTGCCCAGTTCACCATAAGCATCATAGTTGTCATTGGAATTAGCTATTACTTGCTGGTAATTACGTATAGAACCATCAATATTGCCGCGATGGAATTCCTCACGCGCACTGATCCACAGCTCGCGCGTGCCTGGAGCCGGTTTGTCAGTGGCTGTCACTGGATCCACCGGCATTGGCTCGCGTCCTGGCTGCACTGCCTGCCTGGCCGGCGGCGCCTGCATCATTGCCTGGGGTGGAGCCTGGGGTCTGGTTACCTGCTGCCTCGCAGGCGGCTGCTGCACCATTGCCTGGGGTGGAACCTGGGGTCTGGCTGCCTGCTGCCTTGCAGCTGGCTGCTGTGTCATTGCCCGGGGTGGCACAGGCTGTGGCACCTGTGGGGGTGGCATCACCTGGGGAACAGAGGCAGTTTCCGCTACTTCTGCTACAGCTTCAGGCTCAACAGCATCAGTCTCATCACTGCCAAAAGTCCCAACACTGTCAAAGTCATACGAGTCTATGAATTCGCGTACTTCATCATACTCAACCGACAAATAGGCAATCACCTTGCCTGCCGGGGTATCTTCACCCGTCAGGTTATCCCAGTACACGTAGGCATAGGTTAACGCCAACACAAAAGCTATGAGAATAATGTTGCTCAATAACCACCTGATTAACTTCATAATCATCTCCAGAATCAGTGTTCATTCACCAGGCCATGCTGAAAATTTCAGAATAACCATATATTAATATAGTAGTTTAGCCAGTTTCTTCATTTCACGGGCGGCCTTGCCCATAGGGTCCTGTTCAAATACAGCCAGCCCCTCACTAAATGAACGGCGATATGCGGTACGTTGATACAGTCTTGTATCCAACGCTTCAATATCTGGCATCATCTGCAGTGCTTCTTCAGCTTCACCGGTTTCAAGGACACCGACATGCGTATCTGCACGATTGATGAAACCCAGTATCTCGGGCTTTTTTCTTTTATCGATGGCCGATAGCACGATCTTCAGAAAGCGCTGTGTCGACCAGATGTCAGCCTGGCTGGGCTGTACCGGTATCAATATTCGCTTTGCCATCGAAACAGCTCTTTCCAGATGCGGCATATTGGTCGCACTGACATCAGCTAATAGCTGCGTTGTTTTCTTCTTTCCCTTGCTGTTTACCAGCATTTCAAGTTCATCGATATCATTCGACACCTCGAACAGAGGCTCATAACCATCCTCTTCCCTTATTTCGGTCGTGTCACTCAAGGTTGCCTGGGGGTCGAGATCAAATACACGCACACCTGACTTATCATGAGCCAGCCATACGGCCAGGTTGAATGCCACTGTACTCTTGCCTGTTCCACCTTTCAGGTTACCTATAACGGTCAACATTGATACTTATGACCTCTTATTTATTCGTTGTACCGAATGTAATTGTTGTTTCAGTGTTCAGATCCGTTAGCTGAGATTCGACGGTCTTGTATCCTTCGGGTACTGCAAACATTTCCGCTTTGATCTGTTCAATCTTAATGTTGCGCAACTCGTCTATAGCGCCATCATCAGCCTGCTGACGTACGACGATATTAAGCCTGGAATCATACCACTGGATTCCATGTATACTGCTGCCGTCAGGCGATGTTGCAACCATGTCGACTTTGCGGACTTTTCTGCCATTGACTTCCTGGTCTTCGAGGATTTTCACATCCAGAACAGAACCGTCCGGATTCTCCTGGCGGACCAGTATCTGGTACTTTTTGTCTATCCACTGAAATAAATGCTGGTCTCTGCCATCCACATTAAAAGTGACCAGCCACTTGTCCGTCCGGCGCTCATTCAATTCAGCTGACTTGAGGCGAGTACACTCAGCATCCGGGAACTCATCGCATGGACTGTATTTTTTTACTGCCTGGGTCGCAGCGGGCACAGCCAGCTGGTCTGTGAGTTCACGCTGAATATAGACCTTTTTCCCGGCATCCAGCCAGATCACTTTCTTGTTCTTGCTATCAAAAATCTGCACCATGGGAACGCCCTTGTCCATGTATTCAAACCGAACGCTGCCGTCATTCCAGAACATTTTTGCATGGCTGGTTTCAGTACCACGCATTTGCACGGCATCAGCCGTAAAAGACACTGCATGTGTATTGAATGTCATCAATACACATAGCGTTGTCAGAATTGAGTTGATTTTAAAATTCATCCCTCTAAATCCAGAGACTGACAGCCTGTAAATTAGCAGGCCGCCAGTCAAAGGGAACCTGCCTGTTACTTGGCAGGTGCTGCAGGCGCTGCTGGAGCTGCCGGAGCTGGTGCTCCATATGGTGCGCCGTATGGTGCGCCATAGCCTCTGTAACCGTATGGACCACGACCGCCATAATGGCCACGACCATCACGATAGTCACCAGAGTAATCGCCGTAGTAGTCACCACGATATTCACCACGGCCACGGTAACGCTGGTCACCCCGACCACG
>DAOWLL010000060.1 GCA_030641945.1 Gammaproteobacteria bacterium
CTATAGGGATATTCTCAATACAGTAAGCTTGATGCTTAGCTTGCCCTAGCTGAAAGCGTTGTCAAGCAGTGCGAGCCTTGTATCAACAGCGCCAGCTGTCACTGGCGATGAGTCGGCAAGACCTTGCCGTGCCCTCCGCGCAAGGCAACCTCAATTCAGGTCATCTTCGAACGTCTACTCCAATACCCCGGGAATTGATCGAAACCTGTTCCGTTAGATGTGACTGGAACGCGGATAGTATATTTCTACAATTGGTAACAATGTATCCGTACTGGGTGTCGGTCAACTAGCGGCATGGCCTGAACAGGCAAATGCTAAATTTCCGTTTAGCGTCGTATTTTCTCCGTCAGATATTTCCCGAATATCTGTCATAGAAAACGCCATCAATTCCTTGTTAGCAGACCTTCGTGCATTTGAATCAACAGCGAAAAAACAGCCAAAAGCAGGCCTTCAGTAAATATAAAAAGGACTCCCGAAGGAGCCGCGTCTGATATCTGTAACAATATCTGTTTGCTCAACGGGAGGAGCCCATATACAAAGCTGAATCTGGCATATTTATAATATTAGCGAATTGTGAAATGCTGCAGTCGACCCAGCAATTATTAGCATTTAATGATCTACTCATAAATGGTCAGTCACCGTCTTTGAGATGTGTATGCACATGCCAACAATGCTTCGCACATCGTTCAAATCTGCTTGTAACAATTTTTATCTATCTGATAGTTATGTTGTTTTTTGAAAACGTACGAATTTGAACGAACAACTTTCTGGATAATTGTTGTATAACCCTTTATTTTGTGTGTACGAATCGCAATAGATAATCACTAATAACATTGTTAATCGATTTGGCACAATTAACTATCAAAACCAGAGGAAATAAAATGAATAAAAAAGCACTACTTCTTTTCATCTTGATGATCACCGTGGCGCTGCCCGGCACGAACGTCATGGCACAGAGTAAGTTTATGGTCGACGTGAACACATCCTGCGGATATGAAGTTTTCACAGACTGTACAGGTTGTCACTACGATCCCGAGCCCACGTATGAGATGACCACCTATCTGACAGAAGGTGCCTGCGGCCTCTGCACTGAAGTCACCAGCTGCAATTCTGCGCCCCCTACCGAGGCGGAACTGCTTGTCGATGCCCAGGATACAACTAATGATTACTTTGAATCACTGTTTGCCCTCTTCATGCAGAAGATGATGGAGACCGGAATGATGTTACCTGATGGAACCATCATCGACCCGATGATATTTGCAGAAGTATTCCCGAGATGTCCTGAAATTGCGCCAGTCATAGCCTCGGACTTTTCCCGGCAGACTGGCTACCTGGTGAGGCGGGTCACCACCCGTACCCGGAACTCGCGGAACATACCGGACGACTGGGAACTGGAACAGCTCAAGAAATTCGAGAAGATGGCGGCCGACGGAGATCCGCGGACCCAGTTTAATATTACCAAACCAGATGGCAGCATATTGCCAACCAAGGAATATGAAGCTTTCGATGTGGTGTCAGAAGGAAAGGGCAAGGACAAGGAGATTTATTTCCGCTATATGCGATCCATCACCATGCCCGGCATGCCGAATGAGCCACCCTTTCTGCCCTGTCTGAAGTGCCACGGCACAATTGATCAACTTGGAGCGGGGGTCGCAGAAGCAGTTGCGGCAGAATATCCTCACGATTTGGCCATGGGATATAAGAAAGGCGATATTCGAGGCGCCTGGACGATAAAGATTCCTCTTGTTGAGAAGCCTTGATGGTCTAACCCTTTCCATAACCAGCACGCGGTGCCGGGCCCTGGCTTCTACGGAGCAGGGCCACGGTTCCGCTGTTTATGTACACCCCAGCGGTGATCCTCATCCCTATATAGAAACAGGCAGAGCGATTATTTCCGTGTTGAACAATGTACCAGGATATACATCGGGACTAGCGAATGACATGGAAGGGTCGATGGTAACTGCTGGTCTCCTGAGTCTAACGCCCTCCTTCAATACAAAGTCGCCGTTCGTCAAAGACTTGCGAACTGCAGCAATGGGTCGATTTTGGAAGTTGTGCCAAAAAACCACGTGGGTCTGCTTCGACTAGTTTGAGCCATTGCCAACTGTCAGGGTACATCAAAATTAGTAAATCGATCTGTGAGATCAAGTCAGAGCTACTACAAATTAAGCCTCCGTGTTCTCTGTGCCTTCTGTGGCAAAATCCCAGGCTTTTTCTCCCCGCAAAAAAACCCGGATTTTGTTTCTCTGTATAAACCGGGCTGCGCAGCTTCTAGGCCCTGGTGCCCGGGTCTTGCGGAAATATCTTTGCCTCGTCCTTTGCTTCTGCCTTTTGCGCCAGCAGCCGGGCAGTCATGAAACTCTCGGCCAGTGCATAATAAATCGGTTTCTTGCAGATTAGTTTCGACGCACCGGATGCAATCATTGAAGTCGCCATTAACGCGAGCACCAGGTCCTGGTTGTCCGTCATCTCCATCACGATCACAAATGCGGTAATCGGCGTCTGCACCACACCTGAAAAATAACCCACCATTCCGAGGATTACGATGGTCGATGCCAGCTCAGGCGGAAACAACGTGGCCAGGTTGCTGCCAAGACCGGCACCACTGGCCAGTGACGGTGCGAAAATACCGCCGGGTATGCCGCTCAGGTATGAGGCCAGTGTGGCCAGTATTTTATAGACCGGATACATCAGGCCGGTTTCTACAACGCAGCTGTCAGACCCCGTACACGAAACGATCTGCCTGGCCTCGATATAGCCAGTGCCGAATGCATGACCATCACTTAACACACCTATAAGTGCAATAATCAGCCCGCATACCGCCGCTACCAGCAGGTAATGCCGCTGTACAAGTGGACGCAGTTTTCTGGCGCCGTTAATCAGTACAAAGCTGAAGCTGCCGCCCAGCAAGCCGCCGACCACACCGCATACAACAACACCGAGCCATACCCAGCTGAAATCAATATCGACAGGCGATGTTCCGTAGTAGTTGTAATTGTCCTGGTGCACATAGATAGCAGTCATACCTGCGAGGATGACACCAATCAGAATCATGCTGCTGTTGCGGCGATCGAATGAACGCGCCATTTCCTCGATCGCAAATACGATACCGGCGATGGGCGTATTGAATGCGGCAGCGATTCCGGCGCCGCCGCCTGTCATGATCAAACCGCGTTCGAGGTATCTTGCCGGCAGATGCACGTAGCGTCCAAGCGAATACATAATCGCTGCGCCAATGTGCACAGTGGGGCCCTCACGCCCGATCGAGGCGCCGGAAAAAAGCCCCATTACAGTCAGCAGTACTTTGCCTACCGCTATTCTGAACGACAGTAATTGTTCGGCGAGTGCCTTGCCTCCCCGCCCCTCGATTGCAATCAGTGTTTGAGGAATACCGCTGCCTTCAGCGCCAGCGAAGAATTTTCGTGTCAACCAGACGATCAACATCAAACCGGCGGGGGTGATAATGAAACTCAGCCATGGATTCTCTGCAAACAGGTTGCGGTAGAAATGGTCGCCCTTCTCCCCGAGCAGAGCAAATACTGCTGCGACGATACCGACCAGCACGGCCCCGCCCCAGAAAATTAGCCGGGTTTTCCATATGGCTGGCTTGAAAAGACGGTGCCTGGTAAGGCGAATTTGTTGACGCATTCAGTACAGACGCTTGGCTTGTGTCAAAGGCATGATTCTACCGGAGTTTCAGCAGTGATAATAAAATGAATTATCCTTGATCTAGATCAATTGTTTGGTGTATAACATTAATTGCACTCGACGATGATGCGGGCGTATTATCATTTTATGGAAGAGATTCGTGAGAATTTTACTTTTCACACTATAAAAATAACCTAATTGATAAAAAAAACCATGTTCATACAAGTCAAAAACCTGCCTTGTGGCACCACTATTGAAGACGTCTATGATCTTTTCTGCAGCATGAGCATCATAGACAGCATCCATGTGCGAGATTCAGATGTTCCTGAGCACGTCGTCGCCTGGGTTGCATTGCATTGCAGCCAGACAGGTGCGAATGCCATTTCTGATGTACTCGATGGAAGATTTTTCAAGGGCCGGCATGTATCGACCTATACCTCCCTGTTCCTGCACTAGAAAATCAAATATCCTTGCAAGATACACTACTGAAAAGTACCCGGTAGCAGTTTATTTGCGCCTGTCCCTCCGGCCAAACCGATAGCAAAAGTTATAACAACATAATCTTCACCACTGCTACAGCCAGTACTGCAAGTTATCAAGACTGAAGTAACGGCTCTCGTTACTGAAAATAGCTCACCACGCCATCATGCTTGAACAAGACCAGTTTAAAGCCGGCAGTTTGGCTTCCTGTTTTTAGCCTGCGCTTTGTTGTAGGCATCAAGTGCACGCGGCATTCTTGCATTGAGGTCCTTGATGCGTGTCGAACTTGAAGGATGTGTGGATAAGAATTCAGGTGGCTGCCCGCCCGCCTTTGCCATGTTCTCCCATAGCTTGACGCTTTCCCGCGGATTGAATCCTGAGCTTGCCATCAGCTCCAGTCCGATCAGATCAGCTTCAGATTCATGCGTTCTGCTGAAGGGTAAAATTACACCGTATTGCACACCCAGCCCGAGACCGGCGAGTATCAGCGCCTTGTTATCATCGCTGCTATCGCTGGTACCGAGTGCAATCGCCGCGATAGCAAGTCCTGCCTGAGCCGCCAGTTGGTCTGACACCCTTTCATTGCCATGCTGCGCGATCACATGCGCCAGCTCGTGTCCCATCACTGTCGCCACCTGGTGTTGATTTACTGCATATTTAAACAGGCCTTCATAAACGCCGATTTTATTACCCGGCAATGCAAACGCATTGGCCTGCTCATCGGCAAATACACGCACCTCCCACAATGCGGGATCATTATTTTCATCCAGCTGCGGGATAATCGCATCGGCTATGCATTGAACATAAGCGCGCATATTTTCATTTTTCGTCTCTGGCGTATCCTGCTTGATTTGCTCAAAACTTTGCACACCCATGCTGTTAATTTGCTCATCAGGTAACAGCTTGAGTTGAGAGCGGCCTTCAGGCGAAGTGGCGCACGAACAAAGCACAAGCGCGATGCATCCACTTAATATTAGATGGTTAGTAAAACGTAATTTTTTCAATAAGCTCATTTTCATCAACCTGCTAAATTTATCCAGAGCTGTTTGATCTTCTCAAGAATTTGCTGCGCATGCCCGTCAGCATTGACACCATACATCACGTCTTGCAGAACACCATCCTTATTGATGATGAAAGTAGATCGAACAATACCCATCTTGTTCTCGCCATGCTTTCCCTTCTACTGCCATACTCCATAACTTTCACAAAGTTCGCCCGTAGTGTCTGCCAGCAATTTTACCTTGAGACCGTATTTACCAAGGGTCTTCACCAAATACAGTGGGTAGACCCATGATAACACCCTGACCACACATGGAATATTTGTCCGCGAACGAACGCAAATTATCAAAAACGGGTATTTAGCAAATGTAGTGGGATAAACAGATAAAAAGCTTTACCACAGAGGGCACAGAGTACACAGAGTACACAGAGGCTCTTGTAGGAGCGGCTTTAGCCGCGAACAGCCATAATCGCGGCTAAAGCTGCTCATACGGTTACTTACACATTCGTTGTAACCAGGATCAAAAACACAAAACAAGCATCTGTCTCTGTGTACTCTGTGCCCTCTGTGGCAAATATTAATATGTAGCCCAGATGAAGCTATTTACACACAACAGCATTCGCGTCTTTTGCGGGGGCCGTGTAGCGGCAGGCGGCTAAGACCTCTGTGTTCTCTGTGACTCTGTGGCAATCATTTGAATCTTTACCCACTTGATTTGTATTATTCCTGAATTGCGAGAGATTTATTACATTATTGTCCTGGTCCGGGGCCCTGAACTCAGGTGCTAACTGATTTTTCTCTAACACGTTTATCTCCCGCGGTTAGAACTTATCAGGGTTATCATTTATATCTTGATATGCACCATCCGAGAATCTCGGTGTGCATATCGCCAGAAAAATCAAATCATCTGGACCGGTGTTGGTGATGCGCTGGCGGCACATCGGTGGTATCAGCACTACGTCGCCGACAGCAACATCAGCCGGGGGCAGAGCTCCGATCTCAACGCGGCCCCGGCCTTGAAGAATAATATAGCGTTCAGCAATTCCATCGAGCCGGTGCCAGCGGGTTGTTTTACCGGCCTCGAGGCGTGCCCGTGCGATTGATGTGTCAGTATCATCCGATGAGTTTGATACTTCTGTGATGAAGCAACCTTCAGATGTATAGAATTCATCAGCGAGGTCAAGCCTGCGTATACCCTGTTTCATTATGGCCTTGTTAGCGTCATTATGCAGATATCACTCCTGTTCTATCTTGCCCGCCAGGTAAATAACACGGGCGGTAATTACCATGGTGAGCAATACTGCTGCACCGAATGCATACAAACCATAGTGCGTTTCGACGCTGGCAACAGCACCCAGTTTCACCGCCACTACCAGCAAGGCTACCACGAACACATCCAGCATCGACCACTTGCCATATTGATGCATTAGACGCAGATAACGATGCAGCGTTTCACTGCTGCTGGTACGTGAACCCAGCAGCCTGAACAAAACTCCCAGCTTGATGATCGGCAACACCACGCTGAACAGCGAGATAATAACAAACAGGAAGATCCTTCCCTCTTCAAGCAGTTGCAGTAGCCCGGAAAAAATGGAAAACGTATTTTCAATGATGAAGAACTTCTCAAGTGTGAGAATCGGCGCGCTCAGACCGACAGCAAACGTGATCGCCGTTATTACCAGCAATCCCAGTAAAACTTTTGATTCAATTGGGAAATAACCGGCAATGCCGTAATTGCTATCCGTCATTGTGTTGAGACAACCGATGCTACAGGTATTCCTTCAGCTGCCTGTCATGCAGCCTCGACAGCAACACCAGGGCTGCAAGCGCACCCATCAGTGCATAGCCCATGTCAGACTGAGTGTCCCATTCATAGCCTTGCGTACCCAGGAATGCCTCGGCAGCCTGCTCGCTGGCCAGCGCCACCCACCATTCAAGCAGTTCATAAAATGCACTCAGCGCCATACAAAAGCAAATAATGAAAAAGTTACGCCAATGCCGGCCGCGAATAATGTCTAACCTGATAATCAACTCCCTTGCTATCATGGCTGGAACGAAGCCCTGCATGATGTGGCCGATCTTGTCGTAATTATTCCGCTCAGAACCGATCAATGACTTAATATCATTGAATAGCGGAACCTCAGCATATGTGTAATGCCCTCCCACCAGCAGCACGGCACAATGAAGCAGAATCAGCACATATAACAATGACGTCAGTCTGAATGAATAATACGTGGCGGCCAGCACAACCACACCTATCATTACCGGGAACACCTCCAGGTACCAGGTAGGCCTGTCTCTTGGCTCAATTGCAGACCATATAAAAACGCCTGCTAATATCGCTATCCAGATTAGTTGTTTATACACCGAAAATGAGTCTATCTATGGCGGGTCTTATGGCGTCGATCCTGAGCGCATACCCTGCTATGAGCATTTTTTATGATGGGCGAATACCCATCCTACTATCATCGAAATAACAAGTGCCATCACAACAGTGATGAAGATATTTCGCATAAATATCGCATCAAAATCTGCAGCCAGATCGCCTATGAGCATCCATGTAATCAATGTTGCAAGAATAACACTCACTGCATTGGCAACAACGCTTTTTTCAATCATAAAATGACTGAAGAACGATGTAATCGTAGAAATAATTATTACCAGTTCCATAACAGACGATAATATAACCTCTTCGATTGATGTTGCAAGATACAGTCCTTGCGTACACTTCAACTCAAGCCAACAAGTAAGGCCTTATTTGAATAACACCCTATCACGGCCGTGTCACTTTGTAGAGCTCAAATATACCTGCACTTGCGCTCAACCGGTGC
>DAOWLL010000131.1 GCA_030641945.1 Gammaproteobacteria bacterium
ATGATAAAACCCGAAGCTCGATTTCAATCAAATACAGTCTGTTTGGCGGGACGCTATTTCGTTCCATGCACATCTGTAGCGCTCCTGAGCGCGCATCTTCCCTCAAACCATAGCTATTGCTATGCTTTTCAGTCCAGACGCGCACTCAGAAACACTACAGTTGCACCTGAATCCGAAATCCTGGTGAGAAATGCGGGCTAGCTCATGTCTTATGGCGGTTTTTCAGATCAACATAGTGTGCGGCTGAATACTCGAGGAATGCTTTCTCATTATCCGTCAGTTCCCGTACCTGTTTTACCGGGCTGCCCAGCCAGAGATAGCCGCCTGTCAGCTCCTTCCCGGGGGGTACCAGCGAGCCAGCACCGACGATAGCACCTGATTTGACTATAGATCCATCAAGCAGCACTGATCCCATGCCGATCAGGCACAGGTCCTCAACGGTACAGGCATGAACCACGGCATTGTGGCCCACAGTGACATCATTGCCTATCGAAAGCGCATTTCCGCCCGGCGCAAATTCACTGTCATGAGTAACATGAAGGATGCTGCCATCCTGGATATTGGTGCGCTCGCCGATGCGTATGGAGTGAATATCACCGCGCACTGAACACATCGGCCAGACTGAGCTGTCCGCGCCAACAACGACATTCCCGGTCACTACCGCACTTGCGTCAATAAATGCAGATTCTGCGATTTCCGGCGTATATTGTTCGAATTTTCTGATCGTCATAGAGCTACATTAAACGACTGCAATACCACAGGCAACAATGCACCGCAGAATTATGGGCACTTTTCATGCGAGCAAACAGCATACCTCTATTCTCGCTGTGGTTAACGAAGTTAATGTAAAATCCGGCCTATGAATCTATCAGCTTCAACTAAGCAGGCCCTCGACAGACTCAACGCCATGCTGGACAGGGCCGCACACCACCCCGCCATGGACAAGCTTGATCATGGCCTGCAAATGCTTAAACCTCAAACAATCAAGGCAGGTTTTTCAAGACTGGCAGAAAGCATCAGCAACAATGCTGTCGTCAGTGCTGTGACCACGTACACGGATGAGCAGATCACCAGGGCAGCAAATTCAGCCGTAATGGAACGCCTTGAACAGTACGCCATACTGGTACGGCTCAACAAACCCATAGGTATTTTGCTGCTGCTGTGGCCGACCCTGATTTCTCTGTGGATCGCCGCACAGGGCTGGCCCGACGCTAAAGTGCTGCTTGTATTTATCCTCGGCGTAGTTCTGATGCGCTCTGCCGGATGCGCCATCAATGATTATGCCGACCGTGACATCGATGGCAGTGTGGCCCGCACTAAAGATCGCCCCATAGTCAGCGGTAAAGTCAGCGAAAAAGAAGCACTGATCGTTTTCGCTGTACTCAGTATCTGCGCCTTCGGCCTGGTGCTGCTGATGAACAAGCTCACTATCATGATGTCACTGGTCGGCGTGGTACTGGCAGCGAGCTACCCGTTTATGAAACGTTACCATTTTCTGCCCCAGGTTCATCTCGGCGCAGCATTTGGCTGGACAGTGCCCATGGCCTTTACTGCTCAGGCCAACGAACTGA
Organism: Gammaproteobacteria bacterium; assembly: GCA_030641945.1. GTDB lineage: Bacteria > Pseudomonadota > Gammaproteobacteria > SZUA-229 > SZUA-229 > JABDQW01. The sequence continues at coordinate 1,572 of DAOWLL010000131.1, forward strand.
CCCCTCTAACATGGTTGCTGTTTCTCACAACCGTATTATGGACCACGGCCTATGACACCATGTACGCCATGGCCGACCGTGAAGATGATTTAAAAATCGGGGTAAAATCGACTGCTATACTGTTTGGCCCGCTGGATAAAAAGATCATCGGTATCATTCAGGCCATGCTTATCATGGCGCTGTTTTTGATAGGCCAGCGCGCAGAACTCAGTGGTTTTTATTACACAGGCGTTGTTGCAGCCACCGTGTTAGCCATATGGCAGCAATACCTGATCAAGGACAGAGAGCCGAAACACTGTTTCCAGGCTTTTCTTAACAATAACTGGTTCGGCATGGTCCTATTTATCGGCGTCGTACTCGACTATCAATTTGGAACAACATTATGAACAAACTCAACAGCATCCTTATCTTATTCATTGTTGCATTTTCCGCCGGCATCCAGGCATCAGATCTTGCCAAGGAAAAGCGCTGGGCCGACCAGGTGGTGGACGCCATTCTCGATGGCGAAGCCACATGGATGAATGATGGCACCAGCGATTTTCTTGGTATCTATACCGAAGCCGAGGAAAACAAAGGCCGTGCGGTCATCGTGATGCACGGTACCGGCATCCACCCCGACTGGCAGCAAGTCATACAACCGCTGCGCGTCGGCCTGACCGAACACAACTGGAACACCCTGTCGATCCAGATGCCGATACTGCCGAACGAAGCCGAATATCCGGAATACGCGCCCTTGTATGATGAAGTCGCACCGCGCATAGACGCAGCAATTGAATATCTGAAGAAAAACGGCTCAAAACAAATCGTACTGATTGGTCACAGCCAGGGCGCATCCATGACGGCCTACTACCTCTCCACATCGAAACAGGACATTCAAGGCTTTGTTGCCATCGGCATGGCCGCCTTCGCTGATGACCCACGCATGGACGTCATCAGGTCACTGCAGAAAATCAACGTACCCCTGCTGGATATTTACGGTGATGACGACCTTGAAATCACAATGAAAAGCATCGGTGCCCGTGCTGAAGCCGCAAAAAAAGCCGGCAATAAAAGCTACACCCAGGTAGAGGTTGCGGGCTCGAACCATACCTTTGATGACAAGGAAGACGACCTGGTTGAAGCTGTTGCCAAATGGCTGGAAAAATTACCCTCTAAATAAACACTTAGCTGCAATGGCCAGGAATGGATATGACAGACATTGTCATATCCATTCTACTCATGATTATTTATCTGAACGATCGAATTTCCTGGTATAAAAATGATAGTAGCTCAAACCTTATCTGACAGCTTTAAACAATAATTTCTATATAGCCTGACAGTCAATAATAAAGGGCGAGCTCAACCGGACCTTCAATGATTTCAGTTAAGCTTCCGATGCCGGCCCTTTATAGTCACTCGTATATGCCCGTGTTTGACGGGTGACACCACAAATCAGACGTCTGGGAAACAGGCTTGAAGGCAAAAAGCCACTCCAAATGAGCCTGTCAGTTAATATTTACTACCTGTTAATTAGGTATACTGTCCCCGGAATTCCCCTTACTCTGATTCCCATGCATGTGCTTTAAAAGCATCATCAAGCGGTGTCTGTGCAATATGATTGGTAAAATTACTCATCGTCTTTTGTGCCACACCAACAAGCACATCCAGTACATGTTCAGGTTTATAACCCGCCGCGTAGAACGTCTGCATATCCTGTTGATCCAGCCAGCCACGACTTTCCAGAAGAGTCCTGACAAACACTCGCAGTGCCTGTAGTTTTGCGTCTGATATCGGCTGATCAGTGCGAATCGCTGCAACGGCATCAGCTGGAACACTTTGCATTTCTGCCAGCATGGAATGCGCCGCTACACAGTAGTGACATCGATGGTATTGGCTCACGGTCAACAGCACGACCTGGCGCTCTGCCGGTGTCAGGTCTGTTTTATCGAATAGACCCGATAGCGTCAGATAGGCTTCCGCCAGTGCCGGTGAATGTGCCATCACACCCAGCAGGTTGGGAATGAAGCCAAAAGCAGCCTGGCTTGCTTCAAGTACCGGGCGCGCCCCTTGCGGGGCGGTTTCCAGTGTTAATACAGGATAATCAGCCATCATAAACTCCTATTGTTTAGAGACAGGTTTCAGCCGAGTTCGCCTGATGAAGCCAGCCTTGAAAGCTGCTCATAGCCGCCGACCGATTCACCATCGATAAAAATCTGCGGGACGGTGCGCAGGCCTGAGCGCTTGACCATGTGCTGCATGATTTGATGATCAGCAGAAACATCGATTTCCCTGTACTCCAGACCTTTTGCATTAAGCAGTGCCTTTGCGCGAACGCAGAAGGGACACTGCTGTGTTGAATAGATTTCAATGTATTGCATCTTTGTTCTCCTTGCCGGTGTTATTTGCTAACACCAACCTCATACTGGGGGGTTGGATTAATCGGGCACGCTGACATCAGCGATTGAGTACCAATATATACCCAGATGGAAATTAAACTATGATGAAAAGTCCTATATTTATGTCAATTCGTCCACATTTCTCATACAATCTGGACTATGGATACACTGAGCAACATATTGAGCCTGCTCAATCTGCGTGCGAGCGTCTATTTTCACTCCAGTTTCTGCGGCAACTGGTCAATCGACGGTGACAATGAATACCGCGCCACCTTCCACCTGATCGCGCGCGGTAACTGCTGGCTGCAGCTGCCGGACCTCGACAGGACCATCGTTCTCAGAGGCGGTGATCTGATTGTATTCCCACGCGATATCCGCCATTCGATCAGCAGCAGTCAGTCGGTCGAACAAGCCGAGGCGGCGCCATCCCCACCGATGGAACCCGAAACCGATGAACCAACAACCAGCCTGATCTGCGGCTATTTTGATTTCGACAGTCCGCAGGCCAATCCAATACTCGATGCGATGCCTGATCTCATCCATATTAAAAATGAGGATCCCGCAAGAACATCGATGCTGGACACGGTATTGAGATTCATCACCTCGGAAACGGAATCGGCACAGCCAGGATCAGACGTTATCGTCGATAAATTATCCGAGATCCTGTTCATTCACGTGATACGCGCTTACGTGCAGCATGCAGGTGTTAAAACCGGTCTGCTGGCCGCCCTGTCTGATACCAGGCTCGGCCGTGCGATCAGGGCCGTACATGAAGATCCGGCATATAACTGGCGTGTTTCGACGCTGGCAGAAAAAGCGGGCATGTCGCGCTCTGCCTTTGCCAGCCACTTTCAAGCAGTGACTGGCATAACGCCGATGCAGTACGTCACCAACTGGCGCATGCAAACCGCCTTTGAGAAACTGCGCACCGGCAAGGTCTCCGTTGGTCTGATTGCAGAGCAATCCGGCTACCAGACAGAAGCCTCATTCAGAAAAGCATTCAAGAAGCAGATGGGGGTTGGTCCCGGCGCTGTCAGGCGATACCCGGACAGATAACCAACTTGAAACCATGTAGAATAGGCCTTGCTGGTGAGACCACCAGTTCACAATCCTGCGGCCTTCGATTACTACTAAATCATGATCGAATCGTTCACTTATCTGCACAACAATACTGGCTAAAAACAGGGCGTCTATGGATAACTTCAGCACAACAGGCTCAAGACCAGAGTGGGAGGATCTAAAGTCTATCGTCCTCATCGGCAACTACCTCCCCCGGCAGTGTGGAATCGCCACATTCACCACCCACCTGCTTGAATCCATCGCATTGAATGTACCTGACAAAGCCTGTTGGGCGGTCGCTATGAACGACCGGCCAGAAGGCTATTCCTATCCGTCTCAGGTACACTTCGAGATCAACCAGAGTCAACTGAACGAATACGGCCTGGCGGCCGACTTATGCAACCTTAACCAGGTGGGTGTGATTTGTCTCCAGCATGAATACGGTATTTTCGGTGGCAAGCGGGGCAGCTTTATCATCGAGCTGCTGCGTGATCTCAAGATGCCGGTGGTGACGACTCTGCACACGATCCTGAAAGTTCGGATTCTTCAGGATCGTGTGCAGAGTCGTCACCACCGGCAGCTTGAGATCACGCAGCAGCGCGATGATAAAGCTGCCCCGCTTGCCACCAAAAATACCGTATTCATGCTGGAGCCAAATCACCCCCAGCCGGTCGTATAACTCGGCAATATGCATCAGGATATTTCGTTCCTGAAACAACGGATTCTTCAGGATAGAGTGAAGAGACTGCACCACCGGCAACAAGAGATCTCGCAGCAGCGCTAAGATAAA
>DAOWLL010000568.1 GCA_030641945.1 Gammaproteobacteria bacterium
CGCAATCAAGGCCCTGGGTGCTCAACTCAAGGCCACCTTGCAGTCAAGCATGAAATCAGAAGGACCGTTAAAGGCGATATCTGTGTGCAACATAGAAGCCCCGATGCTGGCGGACAAGGTCTCTACCGAAAAAGGCATGGAAGTAGGCCGCACATCACTCAAAACCAGGAGCAAGTTAAATGCGCCTGATACATGGGAGCTGGCCGTGCTTAAGCAGTTCGAGCAGCGCAAGGCTGAAGGCGAAGCCGTGAAAACAATTGAATACTCCGAAATCACCCAGCACAACGGCAATAAGGTATTTCGCTATATGAAGGCCATCCCGACCGGTGATATCTGCCTGAAGTGCCACGGTGAACAAATTCCGCAGAACCTTTCAGCAGAACTCAACAAGCTGTATCCAAACGACCAGGCAACCGGCTTCAAAAAAGGTGATATCAGGGGCGCATTTTCAGTCGTAAAGATACTCGAATAAGTCACGGCTAATGATCTGCATCAACAGCTGGCGTTGATCGAGTGTATATAATCGCCCGGATGTTTATCAGAGCCTGCAAAATTATTTTTCTGCTTGCTGTCCTTGTACCAATATTAGGCCTGGCGGACGACACCGCCGCTCTGCCGGAAAACTACTGCAGCTGGGAAGTCGTCGATTATGCTATCGAGAAACCGTTGTGTGGCCTTGGCGGCGATGCTCAGCGCGGTAAAAAAATAGTCTCGGACGGCCACCTGGGCAACTGCCTCGCCTGCCCCCAGCTGCCCATTGACGGTATCGAAGCTTACGGAACAATAGGTCCATCACTGGACGGTATTGCATCGCGCTTCACCGAACCCCAGATTCGTGTACGCATTGTCGATACTCGCAACATCAATCCCATGTCTATCATGCCCGGCTTTTATCGCGATCCACGCCTGATCAACCGGCCCGGCAAGCCCTATCGTGGCAAAACATTTCTTACTGCCCAGCAGGTTGAAGATGTCATTGCATACCTGGTGACACTCAAATGATTTCGCGCAAACTGCATGTTATCTTGTTATCCAGTTTTCTGCTGGTAGTAGCGACAGGCCCGTTATCCGCTAATGAAGTGAAATCCGGTTATGAGTACATTAAACCGGCAACACGCGCAATGCAGGATGACGATTTTGAAAATCCAGGAATGTTTACTGTTGAACGGGGTATGGAGTTGTTCAATGAAAAACAGCATGGCGCCAGTAAAGCCTGTTCTGACTGTCATGGAATAGATGGCCTGAAAATGGATACAAAAAGCATTGCCCGCTATCCCGTATATAACGAGGAGGAAGCTGGCATAGTCACGCTGCAAAAGAGCATCAGTAATTGCCGTAATAATATCGGCAATAAAGCTTTGCCCACCAACCACCCAGACCTGATTGCACTTGAAACCTTCGTACGCAACAGGGCATTTGGCGAAACTGTCAATGTGCAAACGGATGGACCCATGGCCCAGTTGCTAACAAAAGGTAAAACAATCTATCAAACCCGTTATGGCTTGATAGATATGTCATGCTCCCACTGTCATTCACTATATCCCGGTCAAATGATACGTGGACAAAAAATCAGCCAGGGCCAGGGCAACGGCTTCCCGGCCTACAGGCTGGACATCGGAGAGATCACAAACCTTCATCAGCGCATACAGCAGTGCTTGACTTTAATGCGCGCGGAACCGTTTGCCGCAGATTCCGAGGAAATCAAGCTACTTGGGCTATATTTAATGTCCCGCTCCAATGGTCTCAAAATCGAGACACCCGCAGTACGCTATTAATTTCGGGTCTTCACCCCATCAAATGGGGGAAATTCAAATGATTGCCACAGAGTCACAGAGAACACAGAGAACACAGAGAACACAG
>DAOWLL010000594.1 GCA_030641945.1 Gammaproteobacteria bacterium
CGCTCTGACGCCAACTACATGGCAAACCTGCGCAATGACCAGGAAAAAGCCCGGGCAGCGATTGATAACGGGCATGCCGACCTGGTTTCATTCGGAACATTGTTCCTGGCCAATCCGGACCTGGTTGCACGCTTCAAGGCGAATGCAGAACTCAATACACCAGACCAGGAAACTTTCTATGGCGGTGATGAGCACGGCTATACCGATTACCCGTTCATGGATTCATAGGAAATATTATGCGCGCAATCCTGATGACAGACGTCGGCCCTGCTGATGTATTACAACTAGCAGAGGTCGACGAGCCGCAAATCTGCTCACCGACGCAAATTAAGGTACAGCTCAAGGCTGCTGGCGTTAATCCAGTTGACACCAAGTTGCGCAACCGTGGTTTGTTCTACCCGGATGCCCTGCCCGCAATTCTCGGTTGTGACGGTGCCGGTGAAGTCGTTGAAACCGGCGACAGCGTTACCCGCTTTATGAAGGGTGATGATGTCTGGTTCTGCCACGGCGGACTGGGCGGAGCACCAGGCAATTATGCTCAATTCACCGTGCTTGATGAGAAAGATGCCCAAATGAAGCCCAGGCGCATAAGTTTTGAGCAGGCAGCTGCACTGCCGCTGGTGTCGATAACAGCCTGGGAAGCCCTGTTTGATCGTGCCGGCCTCAAAGCAAGACAAACCGTTTTGATTCATGCCGGTGCCGGCGGTGTTGGCCATGTTGCCATTCAGCTGGCCAAATCAGCCGGTGCAAGAGTATGCACCACAGTCAGTACGGATGAGAAAGCAAATTTCGTCAGGCGCCTGGGTGCTGACAAGATCATTCGTTACCAGGATTGCGACTTTGTTGAAGAAGTCATGCAATGGACCAATGGCGAGGGTGTCGATGTTGTTCTCGATTCGATCGGCGGAGAGAATTTTCAACGCAGCCTGTCTGCCGCAAAAGTATATGGCCATGTGAACACCCTGCTCGATCCTGGTAAGGGAATCGACTGGAGTGTAGCGCGCAGCCGTAATTTAAGTATCAGCTTTACCCTGATGCTGACGCCAGTGCTGATGGATTTAGCCGAAGCACACAGGCGCCAGGGAAAAATCCTGCATCGCTGCGCCAAGCTCATCACCGATTTCAAACTGAAAGTGCATGTTTCAGATGTGCTGCCGCTGAAAGACGCTGCCATAGCGCATCAAATAGTTGAACAAGGCCATGTTCAGGGCAAGATTGTGTTGTCTATTTAAAAACAGTGGCGAGGGACGAGCTGAAAAGCAGTGAATAACGAATAATGAATAATTAAAGACCCCGGATTTACTCGCTTCACATATGCGGGCTGCACCTGTTGTTTAATTTTTCACTATTCACTGTTAACTGTTAACTATTCGTTGTTCACTGCTTTCCAGCTCGTCCCTGCCCCTTTCCATACAGCTATGGGGTTGATTTGAGTCTGTAAATAGTTGTACGGTCGTATACAATTGTCCTTCTGACTAGTAACGAGATGCTGCCATGCCCTACTCACCAGAACAGATTCATGAACTGGATGTGCTCATTCGCTATAGCCTCGACAGCGCATTTCAAGGCATAAAAGTGCACCACACCGCCAACCCTGAGATCATCGAAGCCGTCCAGCGCCTGCACGCCAAGGGACTTATTACCCAGATTGATGGCGGTTATCTGACAGATCTCGGCAGAAAAGCCGCCGAGCATGCGCAAACATTGCTGCTGATGCTGGGGCCGGCATACGAAAAAGCGAG
>DAOWLL010000627.1 GCA_030641945.1 Gammaproteobacteria bacterium
ACACAGAAGGAAAAAACACATAGGCCTGCATAAGCGAAGCGTTGCTGGCGATAGGCCATTAGATCGGAAATACCTTCAATCATATCTCTGCGCCTCAGCGCCTCTGCGGTAATATAAGAATTTCCAGAACGTGGATACCAACAACGAATCAACTAACACATACAGCGATGGCATCTATGGCTTAATCCGGGTTATCGAGTAAAATGTCGTATTGATTAACCGGTCACTTTCATTTGGCATATAACCTGTACCCTCTAAACTAATCCGCCAGCGTCAATGTAAAGTAGTCGCCAAGCGCCTGGCGCATTTCATTGATACTCAGATACTCGCCAATGTTAGGCCAGTCCCATCGCTTGCAATTCATGCGAAACACATCGGGCTGTATGCTGGATTCGAGGTACATGGTGGTTGAAAAGGTCAGATGTAGTGGGCCATCACCGCTTGCCATGCCCAAAACAGCATAGACCGGCCATTTAGTCGCTACATCCTCGCGCTGATCAACAATTCTGGTAACAACGAAAGTGTCCGGTTTGACCACCCTTGCCTGTTCACTGATTGTGTAAAGCTCGAACTTGCAATGCGGTTTGTAGAAATCCACATTACGGACCAGCTCTATTTTGCCGTTTTGCAGATACACGGAAGTTTGATCAGGCTGGATCGTTATCTCACGACTCAGGGTGAATGTAGAGCCGAGCGGAACTGAATAAAACTGCGAATTCTCGTCCCTCACCGCCTGGCTGTTATTGCATGCGGTGAGTAATGCTACAGAAAGCAAACCGATTGATAATATGAGTTTATTCATCGGCATTCTCCATCAAGTATTGTCACTCTTCGGCGGCATCGTGAACGGAAATGGCGTGATATTGCCGCTCATATCAGAATCGACAATCTTGTTGCTGCCCTGCTTGCTGACTTCGTCAATGCGGATAATCGAGTGCATCGGCACATAGGTTTTTTCCACACCAGCGAATTCATCTTTCAGCTTCTCTTCAGACGGGTCCACCAGCAGCTCTGTATGCTCACCGAAAATTATGCCTTCGATTTCCACAAAAGCATACATGGACCCCTGGCTGACGCTGCTGGCATACAGCTCGTAAATCTTGCCCTGGTTGTGGAAAATCACTTTATATACTGTTTTCATTGGCGGGATGGACCTCACTTCAAGCTGTATTCTGATATTTTAATCCATTAGCGCTGCCTATTACACAGGACTGTGCAAGGGTTGAATTCACCTCATTCATCCCAATATTTACCCTGATCAAGTTTATTTCTGGTTTATTTACGATGAGCTATTCTAAACACGTTGTTTGCCCAGGCTGCCTGACGACAAACCGGGTACCTGAAGCCAGGCTTGCTTCCGGCGGCGTCTGCGGCAAATGTGGAAAACCGCTATTCAACAAAAAACCGCTTGAACTGACATCCAGTAATTTCAACAAGATAATTAACAACAATGAGCTGCCCGTGATGGTTGATTTCTGGGCACCGTGGTGCGGCCCATGCAAGATGATGGCACCGGTATTCGAACAGGCCGCTCAACAGCTTGAACCGGATATGCTGCTGGCCAAGCTCAACACCGAGAAC
>DAOWLL010000121.1 GCA_030641945.1 Gammaproteobacteria bacterium
TTCCATGCACATCTGTAGCGCTCCTGAGCGCGCATCTTCCCTCAAACCATAGCTATTGCTATGCTTTTCAGTCCAGACGTGCACTCAGAAACACTACAGATGCACCTGAATCCGAAATCCTGGTGAGAAATGCGGGCTAGAACACACAAGTTCCCTCTGCTTCCTCTGCGCCTCAGTGGTTACAAAAAGAAATCTTTTGCGCCCTTTGTGTATTTTGCGGCTAATGATTTTTTATCTGTGTATACAGCCGCTATTGGCCCGAATGCAGTCATTCAGATGATTGATACGACATGAGCAGATCTGACACCATCTGTCATATCAAATGCAAATTACTACACCTAAGCATTGCTATTCAGATGATTTACCGCAGAGGTACAGAGAATAATATATTACTGGTTAAGGTCATCGATACTAATCAGGGCTTTTTCCAAGTTCTTCCTCTATCATTTTTTTTAGTTTTTCTCTGCAATCGATTGTCTTGCATTGTCCGGCGTACTTACAGCAGAGTTGAAGATCTCGAATCTTACCGTCCTCTACATCGAGTAAAGATACCAGAGCAATCTCTTCTTTTTCGCGGTCAGTTTTTGCATCACGCAGCAACAGGATTGTGCTGATCCCTTCCACAAACCGCTTCCTCGCATAGAAAGCAATATGGTCAAAATCATAATTTCCCATGCATCCCGGATTCTGACATGGCATGATGTTTCACCTTTCTTTGTGTAACCTGGTTAAGCCTTGTACCGTGTCGCTGACACTTTTTTTGCCACTTAAGCTCGTGTGGCTGTCGTATATTGTCGTATTTATAAATATAGCGAAGTTCGTGCCAAAATCACTACAATCCTGGATAATCAATTTCCGGACCACGGGGTCGATGATCTTCTACCGTTAGATGGTAGAGCCTGGTAAATCAACGAGTCTGACTCTTCGATTCTGTAAGAAATGGGATAGAGGGATTAAATATTTACCAATTCTGACTGTTGGCTTTTGGCGGTACCAGTATCGTAGGGTGGGCGCTGCCCACCAGCAATGCCTCGGACTGGAAAATGGTGGGCAGAGCCCACCCTACTTGTTAAATACAGGTAGATCTCTCGCGTACACACATGATGACAGCCATTGATCCTATAAAATTGACTCTGCGTCCTTTGCGTCTTAGCGTCTTAGCGTTTAAAAAAAACCTACGAACTCAGCAGCTCTCTAAGCCTGGCTTCGTCAATCACTTCAACCCCAAGCTTTTCCGCCCTGGCAAGCTTGGAACCGGCCTTGTCACCGGCCAGCACATAATCAGTCTTTGCTGATACGCTGCCGCTTACTTTCGCACCCGCCGATAGCAACCGTTCTTTTGCCTCATCACGCGTCATCTCTGACAGCGTACCGGTAATAACAAATGTCTTACCCGACAGTACCTGTTTGTCCTTGTTGACTTCCGGCAACTGGATATCGATTTCCTTTAGCAGCTGTTTAATAACCTGCTGATTATGTGCCTGCGCAAAAAAATGGGTAATATGCTTGGCAACAATCGGGCCTATATCCTGTATTTGCTGCAACACGTCTTCGTCTGTATCCATGATGACCTGCAAATTCCCAAACGATGACGCTAATGAACGCGCCGTCGCTTCGCCTACTTCACGAATACCCAGGGCATAAATAAGTTTTGCTAATGCAGGTTTTCTGCTGTTGTCGATCGCTGCAATCAAATTTTCAGCCGACTTTTGCCCCATGCGCTCAAGCCCGGCTATTTCATCTACCTTGAGCCTGAATAAATCAACAACAGTCTCAATCAGACCGGATTCAACCATCTGCTCAACAAGCCTGTCACCTAAGCCATCGATGTCCATCGCCTTGCGCGATGCAAAATGCTTGATGGCTTCAGTACGCTGCGCCTTGCATATCAATCCACCCGTGCAGCGTGCGGCCGCCTCTCCTTCTATACGTTCAATATCTGAACCGCATACCGGGCAATGTTCAGGCAGTTTTATTTTCTTTACATTCCTTTTTCTCGAGCCGGGAACGACACGCACGACTTCGGGAATAACATCACCGGCACGCCGAATGAATACCTTGTCTCCTATTCGCACATCCTTACGTTCGATCTCATCCATATTATGCAAGGTAGCATTACTCACTGTAACACCGCCAACAAAAACAGGCTGCAGTCTTGCAACAGGTGTTATTGCACCGGTGCGACCGACCTGAAAATCAACATTGGATATATAAGTCACTTCCTCCTGTGCAGGAAACTTGTGTGCAATAGCCCAACGCGGTGCACGTGCGACAAACCCAAGCCGGTTCTGCAAGGCCAGCTTATTGACCTTGTAAACCACGCCGTCAATATCATAAGGAAGGTCATCGCGTTGGCGCTGAATGGTTTCGTAATAGCTGATGCAGTCTTTAATACCCTTGATTAATTTTATTTCAGGACAAACAGGCAGCCCCCATTTCTGCAATTGCAGCAACACACTGTCCTGTGTGTTCGGAAGATCGCCACGTTCAACAGCACCCGTTGAGTAACAATAGAATGCCAGCGGCCGGCTGGCTGTTATTTTTGGATCAAGCTGGCGCAAGCTTCCTGCTGCTGCATTACGCGGATTAACGAAGGTTTTATCGCCATTTTCGAGCGCGCGCTTGTTGAGCTTGTTAAAACCTTCTCTTGGCATGAATACCTCACCGCGAACCTCAAGCAGGCCGGGGATGCCTTTGCCCATTAAACGCAGTGGCACTGAATGAATGGTTTTAACATTCTGCGTGACATTTTCACCGGTGGCCCCATCTCCACGTGTAGCTGCCTGAATGAACAAGCCATCTTCATAAATAAGACTGACTGCGAGTCCATCAAGCTTAGGCTCAGCGTTGATATCGGGTTCTTCATCGAGTTCAAGCCTGTCATTGACACGTTTGAAAAACGCCTCTAGCTCATCTTCACTGAACACATTGTCAAGAGACAGCATGGGAACACGATGAGTGACCTGTGTAAAAGACTCAAGTGGCAGCTCCCCTACACGCTGAGTCGGTGAATCAGGGGTAACCAGGTCCGGGTATTTCTGCTCAAGCTGTTGCAGTTCTCGATACAGGCGATCGTATTCGCTGTCTGGAATTTCAGGATTATCCAGCACGTAATACAAATACGAATAACGGTTTAATTGTTCGCGCAACTGGTCAATGCGCAAGGAATCTTTTTTTAGTTGACTGCCACTTTTAATTGTTGCCATCAAATGAAGCCGCTATCTTACGGTACTCTTCAATAACAGATTCTGTAACAGGCTGCCTGCGCCTGTCACACAAACGCGCTTCCAGCATTTCTGACATGCGGTGTGCGGTATGCAGCATATCGTCGAAGGCATCGACAGCATTTGACGGCCCCGGCAATTGTAAAAACAGGGATATACCCGGTGTGCTCAGTTCATGAATAGTAGAGGGATCGAAACTGCCAGGCTTCACCATATTTACCAGGCTGAACACCGATTTATTAGCTTCATCCATACGGTGGTAGATATCCATTTCACCAAAGACCATATCATTGGCCTGCGCAACGCTATTAATACTTTCACCCGACAAACTTGAACCATCACGCGCCAGAATAGTGAACACAAGCACTGCTTCTTCTGGTTCAAGCTCAGCTTCTTTCTCTGTTTCAGGCTCAGGTTGAGGCTCGGGTTCAGGCTCAGGTTGCGGCTCGGGTTCAGACTCTGGCTGCGGCTCGGGTTCGGGCTCTGTGCTAATTACAGCTTTGTAGTCGTAAGCCATTAGCGCATCAGGAAGTTCTTCATCTTGATTTCCAGAAAATGGCTGCGCTGAGTCATTATCAACTTTCAGAGAATCATCATTCGAACGCGCAACTATTCGTACTTCACCAACACCCTCATCCAGCTCATCCCAGTTTCGTGTACTGATATCCGGCAGTTCATCTGACAGGTTGTCGTCATCCCGGTAAAAATCACGCTTATTCTTTCTGCTGATCAGGTAAATTATGACGATAAAGAATATACCGGCAGCGAGCAGTATCCAGCGTAAGTTATCCATTTCTTACCCGTGAACGTTAGACAGCAGCCATGGTCGCTGCTTCCGCAACATCAACAGAAACAAGACGTGACACACCCGCTTCGCGCATGGTGATACCACTGAGCTGTTCTGATAGTTCCATGGTTGTTTTGTTATGGGTTATATAAATGAACTGAACAGCATCGGACATATCTTTTACGATCTGACAGAAACGCCCTACATTGGCCTCGTCAAGCGGCGCATCGACCTCATCGAGGATACAGAAAGGTGCGGGGTTCAATTCAAAGATAGCAAAAACGAGCGCAACAGCTGTCAGCGCTTTCTCGCCACCCGACATCAGATGTATGTTGGTAATGCGCTTGCCTGGCGGTCTTGCCATCACAGTTATACCCGTACTTAGCAGATCATCACCCGTCATTTCCAGGTAAGCAGCACCGCCGCCGAACAGGCGCGGGAACTTTTCCTTGAGCTTGCTGTTGACATTGTCGTAGGTGTCCTTGAAACGCGTACGCGTTTCCTTGTCAATCTTGGCAATAGCATTTTCCAGCGTTTCCAGTGCCGCTGTTACATCGGCATGCTGCTCATCAAGATACTTCTTGCGTTCCTGCTCTTCCTGATACTCATCGATTGCAGCCAGGTTTATTGGCCCCAGTCTGGATATACGCTGTGCAATAACAGCAACTTTCTCGGTCCAGTCTGCACTGCTCGCATCATCTTCCAATGCCTCAAGCAACTGTTCAGGTTTATGATCGGTCTCGTCCAGTTGTTCAACGACTGTTTTGCTGCGTACCCGCAGTTCCTGGCTGTCCAGTTTCATTTGCTCGAGCTTGCCGCGAACTTCCTGATTGAACTGCTCGTGTTCGCCTCGATCAGTTTCAAGCTCGCGCAATTGCTGTGTAATGTTTTCAACCGTCCTTCTTGCGTCAGCCAGCATTTCTTCTGATTTAAGCCGTTTATCCAGCAGTTGCTTTAACTGCTGCTCCAGCCGCTCTATCGGTTCGCCTGATTTCTCGAGCGTCGCTTCAAGCTCATCACGGCGCTGCTGTTGTGTTTGTTGATTATGCGTTAGACGCTGAGTATTAGACTCAAGACTTTGCTTGCGCGTATTCATGCCTTCTATACGCACTGCCAGTGTCTGCAGCTGTTCGCGCTGTTGTTGCAGCTCCTGTCTGTACTGCTGCACTTGCTCACGTAGCGAGTCTCGCTGAGCCGATAGTTCTTCGCGTTTCCCGCTTAACTCTTCAACCAGTTCAACAGATTCATTTCGACCTGTCGTTGCATGCTCTATTACGCTGTTATCTTCGTTGATCTGCTTTTCAATCTCGGCATACTCAGCAGCAAGGTTCTTTCCATGCCGGCTGACATGTTCCTGCTTTGATTTATGCGCACTGATTCTCGACTGAACATCGTTCATTTCACCATGCTTGAGATTCAGCTCGTTCTGCATTTGCTCGCGCTTGTGTTCATATGCCTGCAGCTGTTCACGCTCAGACTCAAGCGTTTCATTCAGCTCGGCAACAGTTTGTTCAAGTTGACCAAGCTGCTGTTTGATCTCGCGAATATCATGCTCGCGTGCAAGTACACCTTGCTTGGCTTCCTGGTCACGCGTAATGCGCAGCCAGTTCTTTCCGATCCAGATACCATCGCGTGTGATAACACTTTCACCTTGTACCAGCGAAGCACGCATCGATAAAGCGGCATCAAGATCATCAGCAACACGGATGCCATACATGAACTGGTCGAGTTCCAGATCGGATTTTATTTTTTCCAGCAGCATACCTGATGTTGATGCCGCGCTGCCTGCTGATGAAGGGCTGGTTTCTACCAGCGACAGATTACTCTTGTCGAGTTCGGCCAGTGTTCTGCTGAGATTGTCGATTTCATCAACACAGACTGCCTCCAGTGTATCGCCAAGAACAGTTTCCACCGCTCTCTCCCAACCGGATTCGACATCGAGCTGCTGTGCGAAGCGTTTCTTGCCACTAAGCCCCTGTCTCTCCAGCCATTGATTGACCGGACGGTCCTCTTTACCCAGTGCCGCCTGCTGCAA
>DAOWLL010000247.1 GCA_030641945.1 Gammaproteobacteria bacterium
GGGAAGGGGATAAGAAGGGGAAAAAATGTGTATAGGCTACCTATTGAAGGAAGAACAGATTGGCGTATCCGGCTAATTAATATTCTGGATATATTATCTACATACTTAATTGCAAGGAGCACTTCATGTTGCACATTGACAGGATGTCAAATCTGTTTTCCTCGTCCCTCGTTACTCGTCCCTCGCACCTGTAGTTATGCGACTTGCAAAAGTCATCACCCGCGCACTGGTGGGAATTAGTGCACCTGAAGTTACCGTCGAAGTTCATATCGCCAACGGCCTGCCCGCCTTATCGATTGTTGGCCTGCCGGAAGCGGCTGTACGTGAAAGCAAAGATCGTGTTCGCGCCGCTATTCAAAACTCGCATTTTGAATTTCCATACAGACGCATCACCGTAAACCTGGCGCCCGCCGATTTACCCAAGGAAGGCGGCCGTTATGATTTGCCCATCGCTCTTGGTATTCTCGCCGCATCCGGTCAAATCAAGACCGACATGCTCGATTCACATGAATTTCATGGCGAACTGGCACTGTCAGGACACTTGCGTTGTGTCAGTGGCAGCCTGCCAGCAGCGCTTGGCGCCCAGGCCAGCAAACGCAAGCTGGTACTGCCGCTCGAGAACGCAAATGAAGCTGCGCTGGTCGAGAATGTTGAAGTGAAGGCAGCAACAAGCTTGCTTGAGATCTGTCAGTACCTGCAGCAACAGGGCGAACTTGATGATCCTGCTGCATCAACTTCAAATCACAACGATAAGTATATTATTGCCGACATGTCAGAGGTACGTGGCCAGCATCGTGCACGCCGCGCACTGGAAATTGCTGCGGCCGGACGGCATAACATGGAGATGGTGGGGCCGCCCCGGACTGGCAAATCCATGCTCGCCAGCCGCCTGCCGGGTATTCTGCCGCCGATGACGAATCAGCATGCACTTGAGAGCGCGGCGATTAATTCAATCAGTCATCATGGATTTGATGTCATCACATGGAAACAGCGGCCGTTTCGACATCCGCATCACACCGCATCCGGTGTTGCGCTGGTCGGTGGCGGCTCCAATCCTTCACCGGGTGAAATATCACTGGCGCATCATGGTGTGCTATTTCTTGATGAACTCACTGAATTTGACCGGCATGCACTGGATGCACTGCGTGAACCCATGGAAACGGGAACCATCACCATCTCGCGTGCAGCACGCCAGGCGGAATTCCCTGCAAGTTTTCAATTAATCGCTGCAATGAACCCATGTCCCCAGGGCTACAGTTGTGATGGCAAGAGCCTGTGCCAGTGCACACACGAGCAGCAACGGCGTCACCGCAACCGTATTTCTGCACCGCTGCTCGATCGTATTGATATACATATTGAAGTACCGAAGCTTGATAAAAGCGCATTTGATCAGAACAGTCCTAAAAGTGAAGACAGCCAGACAATCAGAAAGCGTGTGGTTAACGCATATCAGATACAACTTGAACGCGCAGGCAAGAGCAATGCCGATCTCAGCTCAACGCAGGTGGATGAACATTGCAGGCTGGAATCGGCTGAAAAAATGCTGCTTGATAAAGCGATGGATAAACTTCATCTTTCCGCTCGCGCCTATCACCGCATTCTGAAGCTTGCACGCACCATCGCTGATATCGCTGATTGTGAAACCATTCAAAAACCCCACATCACTGAAGCCATCTCCTACCGTAGTCTTGACCGTTTCAATAATCATTAGATTATGGCTGATATCACCACAGCTCATCGGTTAAGCTATTTGCCAACTTTAGATATCGCGCGTATTATAAGAATGGTTCCTATTCTCATAGCTTGATAGCCCTTTGTAAGGCAACTATCTGCACATGACTCCGGGGGGAGCTATTTGATGCCATCTTCATTACAGCTGGATGAACGAACAGCATCAACCACAAATAATTCACTGGTGCTCAACTATGAGCAGATCAGGAAAGAATCAGAATTAATCTGTGCGCCGTTGGAAACGGAAGATTATTGTATTCAAACCATGCCTGACGTGAGTCCTGCGAAATGGCACCTGGCTCACACCAGCTGGTTTTTCGAAACCTTTCTATTATTACCTTTTAGCAGGAACTACCGTTGCTTTAATCCAGCTTATGACCACCTGTTCAATTCATATTACCTGACACACAGCCAGCCATTCTCGCGCCCGGCACGGGGCCTGTTGTCACGCCCAACCGTGGCCGAAATATATCGATACCGTGCAGCTGTCGATGAGGCCATGGTAGAACTCATTACAAACGCACCAGAAAGGTCCTGGCAGGAAATTGAATCGTTGATTGTGCTGGGCCTGAACCACGAACAGCAACACCAGGAGCTGATGCTGACAGATTTGAAACACATATTCGCGCAGAATCCGCTGCGTCCACGCTACCGTGAATTATCAACACCCCCCGCACATGAAGTGGCGGATATATCATGGATAAATGTAGATAAAGGTATTTATGACATCGGTCACAACGGCAATGGATTTGCTTACGATAATGAATACCCGCGTCATAAGATATTGCTGCAGCCATTCGCCCTTGCTTCAAGACTGGTTACCAATGCAGAGTACCTTGGCTTCATCAACGACGGCAGCTACAAAAACCCGGCGTTGTGGTTATCAGATGGCTGGGCATCGGTACAGGCCAATGCCTGGCACGCACCTTTATACTGGGAACAACGCGACAGTGAGTGGTGGCACATGACACTGGGCGGCATGCGTCCGGTCGATCCCAACGCACCTGTGTGCCATGTCAGTCAGTATGAAGCCGCAGCTTATGCCAGCTGGGCAGACAGGCGCCTGCCGACCGAATTTGAGTGGGAAGTGTCTGTCTCGGGATTACCTATAGACGGCAATCTCCGAAACACGGATTACTTACAGCCTGCTGCTGGCAATAATGAAAGCTTACTGCAACAACATTACGGCGACGTGTGGGAATGGACCGCCAGCGCCTATGCACCCTATCCGGGTTATCGTGTAGCTGAAGGCACCGTCGGCGAATACAATGGAAAATTCATGTCGAGCCAGGCCGTGCTTCGAGGCGGTTCCTGCGTCACACCCGCTGATCATATTCGCAGCAGCTATCGAAACTTTTTTTACCCGAAGGACCGCTGGCAATTCTCCGGCATTCGCCTGGCACGAGACCTGTGACGTCACCCGCGATCAAGTTCTATGATGCCCATCCAGGCACCGGTGATCTCAGGCGTGAAGTTATCTCCGGCCTGACCAGTTCGCCCAAAGCGATTCCACCCAAGTTTTTCTATGACAAGCGCGGCTCCGAACTGTTTGATGCAATCTGCGAACTCCCCGAGTATTACCAGACGCGCACAGAGATGGACATCCTGCGTAACTGCACAGCTGAACTAGTCAGGCTCATAGGACCGGATTGCCTGCTGGTTGAACTGGGCAGCGGCGCAAGTAAAAAAGTCCGCCTGTTACTGGAGGAGCTGCGCCCATCAAGTTACCTGGGTGTCGATATTTCAAAAGAATTTCTGCTCAGTTCAACACGAAGACTTGCATCGGATTATCCATGGCTGGATGTACATGCCGCTTGTGTAGACTTCAGTCACACACTGGATATACCGCATTGCGAGACCCTGGACCATAAAGTGTCCTTCTTTCCGGGGTCAAGCATTGGCAACTTTGATCCGGATGATGCCATTGATCTGCTGTTGCGTATCGCGGAAATGATGGACATGAACGGGCACTTATTGATCGGTGTGGACCTGAAAAAAGATACCGGCATTCTGAATTCAGCTTATAACGACGCCGCCGGTGTTACTGCTGAATTCAACCTTAACCTGTTAACGCGCATACGCGATGAGCTGGACAGCGATATCGATCCTGACGCCTTCGTTCATCACGCGTTTTATAATCCCGCTCGTGGCCGGATTGAAATGCACCTGGTCAGTACTCGTTCTCAGCGTATTCGCATCGAAGATCACTTGTTCGAACTCAGCGCTGGCGAAACCATCCATACAGAAAATTCATATAAATATACCATCGAGGAATTCGCCGAGCTTGCTGCCGCAGCAGGATTCCACCAGCAACAGGTGTGGACAGATGAATCCAGCCTGTTCAGTGTACAGCTATTAAAGACTATCTAGCTGTTCGTATAAACAATTTAAAAAAATATTTACCGCAA
>DAOWLL010000111.1 GCA_030641945.1 Gammaproteobacteria bacterium
ACCTAAGAGGATATGGTGTTTTACGGCAAGTTTGCGCAAACATTCGCTATCGCGCTTAACAGCACGATGAAAGTGCATTAAACTAACTGCCGACAGCCGTCCTGGCCGTCACAAATGTTCAAAAACATCAAATGGATAGGGTCTGTTTAATTGCGGCAATGCAGCCGTATTTAAATCTGTTTGATCCTTCGTGAATGACGCAGCAAAACCAATTATTTGTTTTGCCGTTCGTCTGAAATAATATTTTGGTTAATCTTAGATCAGTTTTTCTGACCTAAGATTAAACGCATCAAATCGAACGTACACGGATATCTGGCGTACAGAGAGGTTGCTAATGAGATTCAAACTTCCGTTAATAATTGCTGTTTCAATGCTCGTGCTTGGCTGCGATCCCGGCTTGCCTGAAGGCAGTAATGACTTTGCTGCCGGCGGCAGTGCAGTTGCGCTGTCACAGGCCGAATTCAACTCGCTCCCAGCTGAAGAGCAGTACATGGTCGCCAATAAGCTGCTAGGCACAATGTTCCGCGGTGTTGCAGTGGAAGATTTCTTTGATATGAGTACGGGGATGGCAAACCTCAGTCCTGCCGACGCTGCATTTCTGTCAAACACGCGTAACGCCATATCCAGAGATATGAGCAATGCGGAAGTCCTTGCCTACGATACCATCATCGATGGACTGGATGCGGATGGCAATCCCGATCCTGCAAATGCAAAGTATATTTTCGATAACGATTCGAATACGCGAAACAACGAACGTGCAAAACAATTACCGTTGGCTCGTATCAAGGAGTACCCGGTAAGCCGTGATATGTTCGTGCACTGGATGGCTTATGTGCTGATCAATACCATCATGTTCTCGCCTGCAGAAGAGATGGAAAGTACGGACTACACCGATGTGCAGAATATGTACCGTTTCCTGGTGTTAAAACTGGAAGAGGGTGCAACGATTCGTCAGATCGTTCGATCCAACCTGTCAACGCTGGCACGCTGGCGTGTATCACGATCTGCGGAAAACCATGCACTGGAAGCCTACGAACTTTATCTGGGATTGTTCGAAACAGAGGAAGACTCATACCGCGGTGGTATTGCGTGTAAAGACCTGTACCTTACCAATGAAGATGACGGCTACCTGATACGTCGCACGGATTTTCCAAATACGATACCGCAGTTGATACTGCAGAATCAGTATGTCACTACCTGCGATGATCTCTATGATGTCATTGCAGGCCATCCTTTGCTGATACCGCGTGTGGTTGAAGTTTTGTTCAACTATTTCGTTGATTTGCGAGGCGACAATCTTGCTTATCGCCAGGGCATCATCAATGCCATCGCGGCCAGCAACCCGCAGACATTTGAAGATATCTTCACGGCGATTCTTTTCTCAAGAGAATACTTGCTGAATATTGAGCGCCCAAGAACGTTCGAAGAGAACCTGATGCCGCTGCTTGACGCGCTGAAGTGGCACCCGGGTGAAAATGCAGGTGAAGTTGATGAGCAGATATTCAGAAGAATGACAGAGTTCTCTAACGAACAGATCTATATGGCTGGCATGGGTTGGGCGACCACGAAGTACAAGATTGGTCGACTCCCGGAAGTGCCTTTAGATGGCTTGAGTTTTGCCAATTACCACAAGTCGATGAGAGAAGAGTTTCTGATGAACAGGGGCTTTTACGACCCATCCAGCAACAATGCAGGTTTTCTCTATGATGAAAACGGTGATGCAAAAGTCTTCATTGAAAACATGTCTCTGAATGACTTTATCGATTTTCTGTTTATGAGTGGATTGCAGCGAAAAGCCAGTGCTTCCGAGAAGACAGATCTTATTGACGTCTACCAAACGGGTGTTACTGGTAATCACCTCACTACAAATACCGACGGCGATACGGTTGTCCGTGTTGGCCGATTTGATGAGGTTGCACAAATCACTTTTGACTATATTGCAAGGCTGCCTGAGTTTTATTACTACAGGTCTGTCAACTAGGAGGGTGCCGATATGAAACGCAGAAACTTTATTAAATCAATGGGTGCGGTCGGTGCTTCAGCCCTGTTGCCATCAACCTGGCCGACGGCCTTCAACATGTCTACCATGTACAAGGCAGCCGATGCGGCAATTGATTATGCTGGTGCGCAGATTGCTGCACCTGCCACTATGCCGCAGGTGATTAATATCTACCTCTACGGTGGCCCTTCAGAATTGTCGGGCAACCTGACCAACATCGTTGATATCGATGCCAATTCGCAAAATTCATACGCAGCTGCAGCTGCGTTTGGCCCTGATATCTTACGCTTCCAGAACGACCCTAACGGTGGTCTGATTACCCCCAACGGCTTCTGGTCAGGTGCGGGTGGCGATGACATGCAATTCATGCTGGATCAGAATTACATGTCTGTATACCGTACACTCATGAAGCGTAAGGATGGTACACGTTCTCATCGCGAAAGTATCTTGATGAACCTGAAGGGCTCGCTGGATATCGAGAACAGTGCAGGTGTTGGAACACGTATCGCTGCCATGTTGTATCAGAACCGCGCAAATTTTGAAGGTACGACAACGTTTGCCGACGGCTCTGCCGTGGATATGGACAATGTGATACTGCCTTTCGTGTCTTTCGAAGGCGACACGCGTGCATTTGCAACCGATCCTGATTATGCAGTGCCCCTGCTGCTCAGGGGTACAACGCTGAATGAGGACCTGCAAGACCCCTACACCCGATTAAATAATGGCAATGCCACAAAACTGGATGCCATGGTCAGCAAGAAACTGGCTGATCCTGCGTACGTTTCACGCTTTGACAAGGTCATTAATTCAAATGATCTGCGTGAATACCTGGCGCAGAAAATAGGTTCTATTCAGAGTGCTTCAGGCATATTGCCAGCAGTATCCAATGCTACAGACGCAGCAGCCCTGGGGATCGCCGCTGGTACAACCATGTCATATCCTGCGAACAATCGGTATTCTGATCGCTTACAGGCAGCGGTTACACTGGCGATTGAAAACCCGAGTTCGATGTACATCACCGTAGGCGGTGGTATAGGCGGTTGGGATGACCACAATAACGGCATCGATAATTACCCGAATCGCATGAACCAGCTGTTCGCTGCACTAAAGGCTGTTGCGCTGCACATTAAATACTCAGGTACACAAACAGGCGGTGTGACGGGTACACCTGGTGGTGGTATTAACAGGCGTACTGATAATATCGTCATTAACGTGTTTGGTGATTTCGGACGTCGTGTAAACCTCAATAATTCAGAGGGCTGGGATCACGGCAATAACCAGAACTTGTACACCATTGGAGGCGCAGGTGTGGCCAGTGCTGCAAACGGTGGCGCAACACGTCAGCTGGGCAAGGTGGTTGGTCGTACTGAACGCGTAGGTGATCCGGGTACCAATAACCAGGTCACTGAGCCGCAAGCAGGCAGTTACGAAATTGAACCGATGTCAATTGCAGCTTCTGTGTATTCGTATTTCGGCGTGCAGAACTCCGAAATTCTGACAGCAGACCCTGATCTTAACCCTGCAGGTGATACTGCTATTGATGAAACAGTGGCAGGTGAGCCGGCACTGTTCTAGTTGAGATCCGCATTGTTTCTGGCCATGGTGTAGTCACCATGGCCAGATAATATGCTGCATAGTGCCTATTTGGTTGCCAAATATCAGTTATTTACTAGTGTTAAACCTATGATAAGAATAATCGCATTAAGTGCATTGATCGTGGTTTCCGGATGCGGAACGGTCAGAAATATTACGGTTAAGGAAGATGTTAAACCGTGGGAGAAGGATATTCTGGCGCAGAGAAGCATGCAATTTCCGCAGGATGCTATGCAATCATACGTAGATGATCACATCTTTTTCAGTAAGGAAGCGTCTACTGGTGGCCAGGGTGTTGGTGGTGGTGGTTGCGGCTGTAACTGATAATCCAGTAATAACCATAAAACCTAAATACTAAAAATAATAATCCGGGTTAACAAATCTAATTCGAGCTTGTATGAAATCCATAAGGAATAAACTCAGTCTTGCAACATGTTCACTGCTCACGACGGGTAATGCTTCTGCAGAGGCAATCGAAAACGCGTGGGATGTAGACTCATCGTATCTGTATTACAGTGAAGTCGACCGAATCACGGTCAATAAGCTGATTGGTTCTGCGAAAGGTTTCGTTTCTACCAAGGACACAGCCGCAATCAAGGTTGTGTTCGATGCCATGTCAGGTGCTACTCCGACGGGTGCTGTTAAAAGCGGTAATCCATTAACATCCACCGGTGCATCGGGGGGGACTGGACCTGTCGGTGGCGGTACGGCTGCACCATTGGCTGATTTTGATGATACCCGTATTGCGGTGGCTCTCGACTGGCAGCACGAACATACGCGTACTTTTAATCTTAATTACAATGGTGCGTTTTCTGTAGAAAATGACTGGCGTTCAGTTAGTGGTGCGGTAACTGCAAACAAGGAGACAAGTAGTCGCTCGACGAAATTCACGCTTGGTGCGGCTTTTACTTTTGACGAGATGTGGCGTACAGGCAGTACCACAACGCCAGACCCAATGACTCGGGTGGAAGATAATCTTGCTCGTGGCAAAGGTCAGCGATCAACAACGGACCTGATTGCCGGTGTTACAAAAATTATCAACAGACGTACAGTCGCGCAGCTGAATCTTGCATTTGGTTTAGCCAATGGATACATGACCGATCCGTACAAGATCTTCAGTGTTGTGGATGCGAATGGTATTGAATGGGACCAGTACTATGAAGGGCGGCCTGATTCCAGGACACGTTGGTCAATAACTGCCAATCTTAATCATCAGACATTCCCGGGTAATAATAATATACACCTGTCGTACAGGTATTATTCGGATGACTGGGACGTACAGTCGCACACACTGGATTACAAGCACAGGTTTAATTTTGCTAGTACCAACTACCTGGAGCCGCGTTTACGCCTGTATACCCAGTCAGCAGCCGAATTTTATCAAAACTCGTTCTCCT
Source organism: Gammaproteobacteria bacterium (assembly GCA_030641945.1). Taxonomy (GTDB): domain Bacteria; phylum Pseudomonadota; class Gammaproteobacteria; order SZUA-229; family SZUA-229; genus JABDQW01. Next base: position 4,990 of record DAOWLL010000111.1, read on the forward strand.
CTCCAAATGATGGAACAAGCCCCAACCTGCCTCAATACCTGAGTGCGGATTATCGTCTCGATGATATGAGCAGTGCCACTGCAGGGTTCACCTATGGAATACCCTTTAGTAACGATGCTGACCTGCGTACGCGACTGGAATACATGTACCAGTCCTTTGAGCATTCAGAGTTTGATACCAACAAGGCGCTTATATTCCAGATCAGTTACGGGAAACGTTTTTAGGCATTCAGCTTAAGCCAATCAGATCAATCAACTGCAGCCCACAGGTACCAGCTGGAGACTGTTCGGTAAGGACGCCACCTGTCGGCGATGGCGTGATAATCCTCAATTGCAGGCTTATCCGGTAATTCATAATGATGTTCGATGGACTTGCGCAATGCGAGGTCTCCCAGTGGCAGCACATCCAGCCTGCCGAGGGAAAACATCAGGAACATATCGACTGTCCAGGGGCCTATACCCGTGAGTGCGGTTAGCGCGTCAAAAACCGACTCGTTATCCATCTTTGCTAGCTTTTCCAGGTCCAGTTCTCCACTGTCCACGAAATCACACAGTACACGTAAATACCTGATCTTCTGACGTGATAGACCACATGAGGCCATTTGCTGATCTTGCAGTGCCTTTATCGATGCAAGCTCGTATATCTCTGACTGCAGCAGCTTCGACAGCCTGTTTTCGATGCTGCGGGCGGATGCCACCGACAGCTGTTGATTGATGATAGCCCACACCAGAACGTGGAAATGCGGCGTGTGAACCAGGCTGTTTTCCGAGAACAGTGTGCAGGGGCCGTGCTGCTCGATCAGCCTGGCGATGACCGGGTCCGACACTTGTAATGCGCTTTCTGCTGTACGAATGGATTTTTGCATCTATAGTTAGGGTGTATTACAAGGTAGAATTCGAATTTATACCTATTTGAGACAAAATTATATCCAATTAAGATGACACCCGTATTACTCGACCAACGCAGTATATTCAGAGCCGGCATAGCTGTAACCCTCACTATGTCCGTGGTATTTTTCACTGGTTACTATGTTGGCCACCAGAAGTCTGACTCTGGAAGCGGTATCGGGCTGAATAAAACCATAGCCCTGGCACTTCCCAGGCCGGCGCATGCAGATACCACGGAGTATGAACCACTTGTTCCCCAGGCAGATAGGCCCGGCGCTAATATCGCTGTTGACAGCCCGGAAGGCACGCTCGCCCCTATCGAGGCCAGGCAACAGCCACTTACACAAGAGCAAAACCCAGACCCAACGCGAGAACCGCTCATACAACCCCCCCCCCGACAAAGAGAGA
>DAOWLL010000435.1 GCA_030641945.1 Gammaproteobacteria bacterium
ATTCTGGACCCTAATGCGGCTATACGGTTGTTGTCATCGATCTTCAAAAGCTTTGGCTCGGTGCTGGCGAATTCGTTCCTGATTTTTATCACGGTAATATTCATTCTGCTTGAAGCAAAGAGTTTTTCTAAAAAGTTTGCACAGATATCAGACGAGAAGTCTGAGTTCGTGGAAGATTTTGTTAATAAGCTGAACGGTTATATGGGAATCAAGACATTGACCAGTGTCATTACCGGTATTCTCGTCACATTATTGCTATGGATACTGGGTGTCGATAATGCGCAGCTCTGGGGAGTAATGGCGTTCCTGCTCAATTTTGTACCCAATATAGGTTCTATAATTGCAGCGGTTCCGGCAGTGTTGCTGGCACTGGTGCAGCTGGGCCTGGGAACTGCAATGCTGGTTGCAGCGGGTTATCTTGTCATTAACATCATTATTGGCAGTGTGCTTGAGCCGCGTTTCATGGGCAAAGGCCTGGGGTTATCGACACTGGTGGTGTTTCTGTCACTGGTGTTCTGGGGCTGGGTACTGGGTCCCGTAGGCATGTTGTTGTCAGTCCCCCTGACCATCACTGTTAAGCTGGCACTGGACAGCAAAAAGGAAACGCGCTGGCTCGGTGTGTTGCTAGGCCCGGCTTGAACCTGGATTCCGCAGCTGATCGCTCTTGCAGCTAATCAACGCTATGATATTCGAACAGTTATGCCGTATGTTAATCTCATCCAGCAGGTAAGTCGCTACACAGTTTATCGCCGTCCCTCAAGCGTGATGGCGGCGTTGCGACTTTTGCTAAGGACTATGGCCATTAGCTGCAAGTCGCGTCTTACCCTGACGCTTGAGGAACAGCGCTTAATCTGTGTTCAACTGCGGGATCCAGGTTGAAGCAGGCGATCACAAGATTCAACCAGGATGATGTGGGTGACTGGGTTGCTGAGCTCGCCTGTGGCCATGCGCAACACGTGCGCCATAAACCGCCCTGGCAGAACAGGCCCTGGGTTACCAGTGAGGAGGGACGTAATAAAATGATCGGGCAGCTGCTCGAGTGCAGCCTGTGTGATCGCTTAGAAAATCAAGATCAGGATTATTAGAATTCAGCCATTTCTACAAACGAAATGCCTATGCCGTCATTTGCAACACGAACGATAATGGCGTCCTTGAATTTGTCCTCATCGTTATTGAGTGGGTCAAGGTAATGCACATTCACAAGTTCGCCGATAGGAAATTCTTCTTCTGGTTTGATCTCAATAAACATGCCGCCCTCACTGATATCGCGAGTGCTGACGATTGTGTAGGGCTGGTCGAGAAAAGTTAGCTCGACACTAACCTTGATTTCCTTGCGGGGGTGTTTGCGTTTGTTCTTGCTCATGGGTGTACAGCCGTGTTGAATTTATTACTATTATGCTTTGAATAATAGACTGCTTTATGTAAAAAAACAGTATTACCAGCAACAAATTATGTAACAGTAATGTAAGCAGTTTCAGTGGCTTAATGCTGCTTTCAGGCGGGCAGCGGCTTATGATAGAGTGTTGCATCAATTGCCTGGAATGAGTCAAAAATGAAGTTATTAAGCCTTGTTATATTATTGTGTTTGATGCATTTGAGTGTGCCTGCTGCTGCATCTGATATCGCACGTGAAAAACGCCTTGCCAGCCAGATAGTCGACAGTATCATTGATGGTGAGCCGGTATTTCTGAAAAGCGGCGAGCATGAGTTTCTTTCTATTTATACAGAAGCGGATGAGCCCAAAGGCGCTGTCCTCATCATGCACGGACGAGGCTTTCACCCCAATTGGACAGATGTGGCACATCCGCTCCGTGTAGGCCTGGTAGAACAAGGCTGGAACACACTATCGCTGCAAATGCCGGTGTTGGATAAAGAGGCCAGGTTTTATGACTACCTGGTAATTATGGATGAAGCCCTGCCTCGAATCGAGGCCGGCATCGATTACCTGAAACAGCAGGGAAGTGACAAAATTATTCTTATTGCACACAGTTGCAGTGTGCACATGACCATGGCCTGGGTCGATGCGAAGAGGATGCGTGATATTGATGCTTTTGTTGGTATTGGCATGGGTGCAGTTGATTATCAGCAGCCCATGAAAAGACCCTTTCCACTGGATAAATTCACAGTACCTGTGCTTGATGTGTATGGAGAAGAAGAGTATCCGGCAGTTATCAAAGGCGCAGCAGAAAGACTGGCGGCAATACAGAAAGCGGGTAATCCGAAGTCGAAACAAATAACCGTCCCTGGTGCTAACCACTACTTTACCGATGAAGGTGATGCGCTGTTGGAAGTTGTAGGATCCTGGCTGCAGGGGCTGTAGCCCGCATGTTGCACAAAGGCGGACTCGAAATGATTCGTTACAACGCAAAGGCGCCAGTGCGCAAAGGACGAAGAGGTGATACAGATAGTGCGTCAGCTTATGCGACACTGACGGATTGCGACAGTTTTGTAGGCCTGCATAAGCGAAGCGTTGCAGGCGAGATGGTTACACCGGCATCGGCCGGCCTGCAGCTTAAGTGATGTTGGGTTGGATA
>DAOWLL010000368.1 GCA_030641945.1 Gammaproteobacteria bacterium
ACATGGAGCTTGAAGATAAAAAAGTACTCGAGGGCAATGACAGCGATGATTACGTAGCTGAGGGCTGAAAAATATCAGATACAGGATCAAAAAAGCCGGCTTTCCCGGCTTTTTTTGTTTTTATAAATACGTGACAATCACATAGTAATCATTATCATTTAAAGCCTGAACAAGGAACGGAGGTGAACGCGATGAAAGCGCAAAAATGTTTCATTCTATTCGTTTTACTTGGCACACCATTCATCACCCAGGCCACTGACAATGCCAGGCCCCAGTACCAGTCGATGACAACGCTTCAGGGTGAATGGATCCTCTCTCCTGCCGATCAGCAGCAAGGCAAAGCCACACAGCACAAACTTGTTAAGCCTTTGATCGGAACTGACGCAACAGCTATGAGATTCAAACTCATAGGTAAAGGCAGTACAGTACAGGAGAACCTGTTGCCAGCAACTAAAAAAGAAATGGTAACCATGTATCACTGCCAGGACATGGAGTGCTCACAGGTCAAGGCGACCCACTACTGTGTCAAACAGAACCAGCCTGAAATGCTTGTGGACCTGTCAAGCACCAGCACTAAACTTGTATATGACTGTGATATGAGTACTCCATTGTGTCAATCAGAACAGAATCATATACACAAGATTACGCATGAACTATCAAATAATGGAAACCATCTGAAAACCACATATACCAGTTTCAATAACGGCACATATCTGAAGGATTCGATCTATCATTTCGACAGAAATTAGGCCATTGTTTCTGATGCATAACTGGCGGGGCATCGTTCCCGCCTTTTCAGACTCCCCCGGAATTTGGTCTCGAATTAAATTTATGCATATTTGCTTTATTTATTGATTTGTATCAATGTATACAGCGTTCGAAAACCTCACTGTACTAATAAAAATAACATTATCTTCCGGCTAAACCATCATGATGAGGCATTATTATGGGTAACGATTCTAATTCTGATATTCACAGTAATTCACCGCTGGGTGCGGAACTTGAGGCTGATGAAATCAAGGCACTGGCTGGCGTTATCAGCATTACGCACTTGAAGGAAAATGACATACTGATCAAGGAAGGCGCGACCGATGATGCCTTGCATATCGTTATTAACGGCCGCCTGGCGGCGACCAGAAATACGGGTGGCGATGAATATGTGACTTTACATGTCCTGCATGATGGTGACATGGCGGGCGCCATGGGCTTCATCGATGGCACAGACCACAGCGCAACACTCAGGGCCCTTTGTGATACTGATGTATATACACTGGAACGTTCAGCTTTCGAATCACTGCTGCAAAGCCATCCTGCTCTCGTCTACAAGGTCATGCGCTCCATCATTCGATCTGTACATACCACCCTGATGCGCATGAACAGGCAGTTCGTGGAAATGAATAACTATATAATGAAAGAACACGGCAGATACTGACCTGCAACTTAATAGAAAACATAAACAGAAATACTCACATGGAATCACAAGACAAGTTCAAACAAAAACTGCTCGATCTCAGGGATGAATACAATAAAAAGATCGGCGCTATCGATGCAGACGTTCACCATAAAAATGAGCCTGTAGAAAAGGACTTTGCCGAACAGGCAACACAGCGTGAGAATGACGATGTTCTCAACGCGCTTAGCGAGGAAGCAAAACAAATTGTGCGCCAGGTCAACGCTGCATTGCATCGCATGGAAACAGGGGACTACGGTATATGCACCGAATGCGGTGCAGAAATATCTGAAGGACGCCTCGAGATTGTGCCCTATGCAGCACTTTGTATTAAATGTGCTGAAAAGTCAGATTAAACTTGTTGTGATTTAATACAAAACCAGCATATACAGCCAACCAGAGATACTTTTCAAATGAGACTGCCGTTAAAAGAACTTGCAACCGTCTTGCTACTTGGTTCACTGCTGTCAGCTGAATCTATATCTGCACCTGGTGCACGAACCGGCCAATGGCAAATATCATTAATACCCAGCTATACCAATTCACTGTCCATGCAGTTTGAAGGCGGTGCAGTTGCTGACATTAACAGCCATTCAGGCTTCGCTATCGGCATCGGCTACAACATCAGTGATCACCTTGAAATGGATCTGGACATTGGCAGCGCTGATGGAAATTACACGGGCACCCGTATTCTAGATGACGGCACATCGGAAAAATACACCGGCTCCTTTTACACCAGCCATTTGAACCTGGGTCTGACTTATAACCTCCTGGCGTCGCGCTTTACACCCTTCGTTAAAGGCAATTTTGGCATGACCTATATTGATTCAGGCATACCAACAGGCAATGTAGACAGCACATGCTGGTGGGACCCGTGGTGGGGATATTACTGCGGATATTATCCGCAGTCTTATACATCCAGTGATTTCAGTTATGGTGCTGATGCTGGTCTTCGCTTTGATATCACCAGCAATGTATTTCTGAAGGGATCTGTCGGCAAATCCTATATCGACTTTAATAATAGCAGCACAGCTGACTTCACTATCTATAAGTTTATTGTAGGCTTCAGTTTCAAATAGCCGAAACCATAATGGCTATTCACGGTCATAGTTATTCAACCAATAATGGGTAAATGCCATGAAGCTGAATACCCTACTTGTCGTATCTTTGCTTGCGATTTCACTGAACACTTTAGCTGTTGACAGCAAGACGGAAATTGCGACCTTTGCCGGCGGCTGCTTCTGGTGCATGGAACCCCCCTTCGACAAACTCGATGGTGTTATCTCCACTACTTCAGGTTATACCGGTGGCCACCAGGCAACGCCTACATACAAGCAGGTTTCAGCCGGAACTACCGGTCATACAGAAGCCATCCATATCGAATACGATCCAGCAAAAGTCAGCTACGAAAAGTTGTTGACGGTATTCTGGAACAACATAGATCCAACCACAGCGAACCGCCAGTTCTGCGACCATGGCAGCCAGTATCGATCAGAGATCTTTTATCATAATGATGCACAGAAAAGTGCCGCTGAAAAGTCCCTGAAC
>DAOWLL010000031.1 GCA_030641945.1 Gammaproteobacteria bacterium
GGTACAGACCTTGCTGGCGTCGGAATCGGTTTGTTCGGCTATTCAGGAACACAGAAGGCGGCCACCGGCCCTGCCGGTATTGAAAGGGAAGATCGAGACACCGACAAGATTTCTTACGGGTTCGATCTGTCCGGCAAGTTTACCGAGAAAACCTACTGGTTTGCACAACTGTTACAGAACCAGTGGGATGGATTTTTACAAGCGGACACCAATTATAAATGGTTCGGCGGTTTTATCGGTGTTGACTATATACACAATGATCGCTGGGCCTATTCCCTGCTCTACAATTACACCGATGCTAATGACTTTGAAAACACCGACACTATTTATGAAGGTATCGATATGAATTCGCTTACCTTCACGACCTCGTACTATTTCATGCGCAATATCAAAGGCATTATAGAGGTCAATCTTGATCTACTCGACTCTGTTAGTCAGACAGGCACATACTACACAGGCCACCTCACAGGTGAAAACTACGCACTTGTTGGATTTGACGCTGCCTTTTAAGCTGAAATGACATACATCTGTTAACAACAATGGATACCGATTACCCTTTAATATGGCGATAACTGTCCAGATTCTCGGCGCTGCTGATGAAGTCACCGGCTCCTGTCACCTGGTGACCGTTGGTAACAACCGCATACTGCTCGATTGTGGCCTGATACAGGGACGACGCAAGGACGAAGAGCGCAACAAGGAGCCATTCCCGTTCGATCCGAAATCCATCGATGCCGTGGTGCTGAGCCATGCACACATCGACCACTCCGGCCGGCTGCCCATGCTGGTAAAAGCGGGCTTCAATGGCCCCATCTATACACATCGCGCAAGCCGTGACCTGTGCCGGATTATGTTGAAGGACTCAGCCTTTCTCATTGAGAAAGATATCGAGTGGGAAAACCGCAAACGCATGCGCAAAGGTTTGAAGCCGATCGAGGCTTTGTACACGGTTGAGGATGCAAGAGCAGCAATGTCCCGCTTCAAGGGCCTTGTTTACCAGAAAAAAGTCAAAATATTACCCAATGTGGCGCTGCGCCTGAACGATGCCGGGCATATCCTGGGTTCCTCAATCGTCGAATTGTGGCTTGAAGATGCCGGGCACAAACGCAAGCTGGTGTTCAGCGGTGATCTTGGACGGCCTGGAATGCCCATCCTGCAGGACCCTGCCTTCGTCCAGCAGGCCGACCTCGTCATCATGGAAAGCACCTACGGTGACCGTCTGCATCGTTCCTGGGAGGAAACCCTATCGGAAATAGATCATGTTATTCAGGATGCGACTAACGGCAAAGGTAATATTTTGATACCTGCTTTTGCAGTCGGTCGTACCCAGGAAATTCTGTATATGTTTGCCAGGTATTACGAGCAATGGAACCTGGGCCGCTGGCAGGTATTTCTCGATAGCCCTTTGGCCATAGAAGCAACGCGTGTATTTACCCAGCACAGTGACCTGTTCGATCAGGACATGACGGATTTATGGCAGCAAAACAAAGCTCAATCCATTCTGCCTAACCTGCACATCTCCAGAACATCAAACCAGTCAATAGCGCTGAACCGGGTCCATTCAGGCGCAATCATCATCGCCGGCAGCGGCATGTGCAGCGGGGGCAGGATCAAGCAGCACTTAAAGCACAATATCTGGCGACGTGAGTGTCATGTCATTATTTCCGGCTTCCAGGCGCAGGGGACACTGGGGCGCGCCCTGGTGGACGGGGCAAAATACATCAGCCTGTGGGGTGAAACAGTTCGGGTAGCCGCTACGGTCCACACCATTGGAGGATTATCTGCTCATGCCGACCAGCCTGGTTTGAAAAACTGGTATGCCAACTTTGAAGGGCGGCCACCTGTTGTGCTGGTGCATGGCGAAACCAGCGCACTTGAGACTTTGAGCAACACCCTGCAAAATGACCTGGAAGCGCCGGTTACTATTGCAAAACGCGGGCAAGTACTGGATTTAATTGAACTGATGTAGAATAAAGACATGTTGTATTACTTGACCAGAGTCAAAACAAGATAATGCTGCATAGTGTCTAATTGAACCTAGAAGACAATATAAGGAGGCTTGAAATAAATGAGAAAAACATGGGTAGTTGTAGCTGATAACAGCAGAGCACGAATCTTCACTGTAGAAACACCATCATCACCTCTAATAGAAATTGATTCCATAGTTCATCCCGAAGGCCGTATGCACGACCGTGATATCACCAGTGATTTACCCGGACGCGGTGCAGGGTCAGGCGGTTCACGACATTCTTACGAGACTGAAACTGACGCAAAAGATTATGAGAATATGGAGTTTGCCAGACGGATTGCCGTCTTTCTTGATGATTCACGCAAAGGCGACAGGTGCAAGAATCTGATTATTGTTGCAGCGCCGGGATTACTGGGTAACTTGCGGGGTGAATTGAATGATCAAACCAGGAAAATGGTCACCCTGGAACTGGATAAGAACCTGTCGCACCTGAATCCCAACGACATTCGCAAGCACATGCCGGAGTATTTACCGAATAAATAGCAAGGACGTGCCGCACAGCCCAGGTCAAATTTATCGATGTTGCCGTAGTGCATGCACTACGGCAGACCCATCTCCTTAACACTTCATATTTCTTGCCACAGAGGTCACAGAGGCCACAGAGATGTCTGGGTGTGGTTCGTAAAGAAACCGAACGTAAAGTATTACTCAACATAATCCTGCCACTGTAACTGACAGAAATAAACAAACCTCTGTGCGCTCTGTGACCTCTGTGGCTAAATATCAAACAGTATCGTAGCCTGGATGAAGTGAAACGGAATCCGGGGATTCAAGCATGATTGCACGGAACAATCACCCGGATTTACAGAACACCTCCATGTGTTCTGCCCTGCGGGCCAGCGCAAGGCTGTTCACTAAAATTGACTGGATCAATTTTGAACATCACGTTTTTTGTGATGGCCCGAAGGGCGAGTCACATGGATGTGACGAGTAAATTCGAATCCAATCGAATTTAGTCGCTGCGCTTCATCCAGGCTACCGCACAAACAAAACAAAAAACCTCTGTGTGCTCTGTGACCTCTGTGGCTAAATATCAAACAGCATCCGCCACCGTCTCCAGTGCCAGTTCGTGTTCACGTTTTTCCTGCTGCAACTGCCATAAGTGTGCATACAGCCCATCCTGTACCAGTAATTGCTGGTGTGTTCCCTGTTCCACGATTGAACCCTTGTCCAGCACAAGAATATTGTCAGCATCGATAATCGTTGACAACCGGTGCGCAATCACCAGCGTGGTATGCTTCATCGCAACTTCTTTAAGTGATGACAGTATGGATCGTTCCGACCGCGAGTCCAGTGAGGATGTTGCCTCGTCGAATACCAGAATGCGCGGATTTTTCAGGATAACACGCGCTATAGCGATGCGTTGTTTCTCACCACCTGAAAGTTTCAAACCGCGTTCGCCTACGATCGTTTCATAGCCATCCGGCAGGCTTTGAATAAATTCATGGATGTTTGCCACCCTGGCGGCATGTATAACATCATCCATCATTGCATCATGATTGGCGTAATGAATGTTGTGAAAAATAGACTGGTTAAATAGAACCGTATCTTGCGGCACAATGCCAATGTTCTCACGCAGGCTGTTCTGAGTAACATCGCTGATATCCTGATCATCGATGAGTATGCGGCCTGAGTCTGCTTCATAAAAGCGGAACAGCAGCCTCGACAATGTTGACTTGCCCGCACCAGAGGGCCCAACGACAGCTACTTTTTTACCCGATGGAATTTCAAAACTCACATCATTAAGTACCTGCCGGGCTGTGTTATATGAAAATGAAACATGCTCTACACAGACATGCGCATCGCTGACATGCAATGATTTGGCATTGTCCTTATCTGATATCTCCTGCCTGGTATCAAGCAATCGCATCATCATGTCCATATCGGCCAGCGAATACTTAAGCGCGCGATATATAACGCCAAGAAAATTAAGCGGCAAAAACAGCTGCAGCATCATGGCGTTAACAAGCACCAGGTCGCCCAGCGTCATGCTTCCATTTACCACACCCTGTGTTGCGTAAATCATCATGAAAGTCACGCCAACCGCGATTACTGCGCCCTGGCCGAAATTAAGCAATGACATCGAGTTCTGGCTTTTGACCGCCGAATTCTCCCAGCCTTTCAGTGTCTGCTCATAACGTGATAATTCATAGTCTTCATTATTGAAGTACTTTACCGTCTCGTAATTAAGCATGCCATCGACTGCATAGGTGTTGGCTTCGGATTCGAGCGAGTTCATCTTGTGCCTGTAATGCATGCGCCATTCTGTCACTGACAGTGTAAAAGAGATGTATATAACAACGGTGATAAAAGTAACGATGGCAAATTTCGCCTCGTACTGCCCAAGCAGAATCGCAGCAACCAGGACAAATTCCGCAGCTGTAGGAATAATATTGAATACAAGGTAATTGAGGATCGAACTCAGGCTGCTTGTACCACGCTCAAGGTCCCGGGTTATGCCACCTGTTTTCCGGTCGAGATGATAGCCTAATGATAAAGAATACAGGTGACTGAGGACCCGCTGTGAAATACCACGCATCGCGTGGTAACGAACCCTGGCAAATACCGCATCGCGCAATTCGTTGAACAGGCTGCTCACCATACGCAATGCCCCGTAAACCAGCAACAGCGTGACAGGCAGAACAAGGGTGCCGTTTCCACTATCCAGACCATCTATGATCTCTCTCAGCACCAGGGGCATACCGACAACAGCCAGTTTGGATATGACCAGGCACGCAAGGGCGATCAACACCCTGCCCTTGAAGTCCCATACGAACGGGAACAGCCTTTTAAGATTCCTCCAGTCTTTTCTGTCAGAATGCGGTTTACTGGTTTGGCGATGTACCATAATCATATATGCAATAAAGACAACTGCTTGTACACTATCAGGTCAGTATTTTGTGTTGTTGCAGCTGAATTATAAAAAGACATGATTATATCGAATTTACATACACGGTTTTTATTAATCCCGCTGCTGATAATCAGCGGGGTGATTGCCAGCGCCTGCGACTACACCAACGATGCCGGCAAAGCCGGTTCCAGGGAAGTAAAACAGGCCCCGGTTCATGTGGTGGAAACAACACAGGCCGGGATTCAATCGGTACAGAGCAAGCTTACTACCTCTGGAACCATAGAAGCCGGAACCAGGGTAAGGTTATACAACGAAGTCAATGGAAAAATCAGGTACCTTCCCTATCATGAGGGCGATGCAGTCGCTGCACACACTATCATAATCGGGCTTGACGACGAAGTCATACAGGCGGAGCTGGACAAAGCCACTGCCACCAGGGAACAGGCAAAAATCGATTACCAGCGATTACAAAAGCTGAAAAAGAAGCTCGCATCTGATGAGGAAATCGCACGTGCACATACGGCTTACGATATCGCCATTGCTGACGAAAAACTACAACAAACACGCCTGAATAAAACGGTAATAAAGGCGCCCTTTGATGGCGTTATCACACAACGTTACTATGAACCCGGTGATGTAGTCCCGATGCATAGTCACATCTTAAGCATGATAGATCCCGAATCTCTCCAGGTAAAAATACATTTATCAGAACACTGGATCCCGTTGATACAAACCGGGGATCAGGTAGATGTCCAGATTGATGCACTGGCTGATTCCGTACATGCCGGCCTGATTAAACGTATTCACCCGACAATAGATGCAAGTACGCGAAAAGGTATTGTTGAAATAGAATTTCAGCCGGCGCCTTTTGGCGCCCAGGCAGGACAGCTTGCACGCGTTCAGCTGAAAACCCGCGCTGCCGACAAACTGGTTATACCCGCACATGCGATACACCATGATAGTAAAGGGGCTTACGTTTACGTGGTCAACGAAGAAAGCAATGCCAGCAAAACATACGTACAGAAAGGCGTGCAATTTGGCGAAGCTATCGAAATCACCAGCGGACTTAAGGCCAATGATTCAATCGTAATAAAAGGCTTTAATGGCTTGAGACATGGCAAACAGGTCAAGGTCCATGAAGGACATTGAGGATGTAGCCAACTCACCATGAAGCAACGCTTTCGCACCGGCGGTCTTGCTGCCTGGTCAATCAATCACCCTGTTGGCATCTCCATGCTGGCATTATCAGTTGTTGTGCTTGGCTTTTTCGCATTACAGCGCCTCAGCATCGATTTACTGCCGCACATCATCTACCCTGATATACGTGTACGGGTACTGGAACCCGGCGTACCTGCACAAATCATGGAAGATCTAATCACCCGCCAACTTGAAGAACAGCTTGCAATCACCGAGGGTGCAATACAGGTACAGTCAAAGTCTACCGAAGGCCGCAGCAATGTAGACCTGAGCTTCCCCTATGGTATAGATATAGATATTGCACTGCGTGATGCGAGTACGCGACTCGACCGGGCACGCCGTTTTCTGCCCGATACGGTAGAACCGCCAGTCATATACAAGCGCGACCCGTCACAAATTTCCGTGATGGAAATGATACTCAGCTCGAGTGAACGCGACCCGGTTGAATTGCGCAGCTGGGCTGATTTCACTTTTTCACGCTGGTTTCTAAACCTGCCTGGTATTGCATCAGTTGAAGTCGGTGGTGGACTCGAGCGCGAAATACAAATCATCGCAGACCAGGAGAAGCTCGCCAGCATAGGCCTGTCATTGGCTGACCTTTCCGACCTGATTCAACGCAATAATGCTGACGCGCCCGGTGGCCGCCTGATGAGCGACACGCAGGAAATAACCACCAGGACCCGTGGGCGATTCGAGAGCATTGAATCAATCAGGACTCTACCCTTATGGAGCAGCGAATCGAACACCGTCGACAGTGTGCTGCAGCTGGAAGATGCTGCTAGCGTGGTTGACTCGCATGCTGATGAAAGAATTCGAATACGCCTGAACAAGCAGCCGGGCATTAAACTGTCTATGCAGAAGCAGCCCCAGGCAAACACGGTTTCCGTTGTCGATGAAGTACTCAACAGACTTGAAGTGCTGAAAAATCAAAACCTGATACCGCCTGATATTGAAATAACCACGGTCGGTGATCAGTCAACCTATGTGCGTCATGCATTGAATAATGCCAGTCTCGCGGCGCTCAGTGGCGCAACGCTGGCAATGATCGTGATTTACCTGTTCCTGGGAAGCATCATTCGAACATTAATCATTGGCACAGCGATACCGATAGGTATTCTGGTCACCTTTGCCATCATGGATTTGAACGGACTCACATTAAACATCATGACACTCGGTGGCCTGGCGCTGGGCATGGGGCTGCTGATCGATAGTACGATCGTGATGCTGGAAAACATTACCCGTCATCAAGATGATGCAGGATCTGTAGAAGACAATGCAGTGAGAGCCGCCGCGGAAGTCAACAGCCCGATTGTTGCTTCCACTGGCACAAACCTGGCAGCAATACTGCCTTTCCTGTTTATCGGCGGGCTCACAGGCCTGCTGTTTCAGGAGCTGATTATCACCATTTCATCTGCCATGCTCGCTGCACTCATCGTCGCCCTGACGCTGGTGCCGGCACTGGGCGCACGGGTACGATCCAGCCATAATAAGAATAGTTATTTCAATAAGTTGATAGATATTCTTAAATCTATTTATCACTCATTTGTGCAACGCATTCTGAAGCATCCCCTGGCCGTTATTAGCGGCTTTGTCATTGCTTTTGTGCTTTCCTTGCTTGTGCTGATAGACAGCCGCCCCATATTTCTGCCCAGCATGGACGAAGGCAGTGTCACTGTATCTATAACGGGTGACGCGGGCATCAGCCTGGACGAGATGGACTCAACACTTGAAAAGATTGAAACACTGCTTCTGCAACAGGCAGAAGTTGAAACCATTTACACGACTGTCGGCGGCTATATTTTCGGCCGCTCAGAATTTCAAAACAGCAACCGCAGCTCGATTAATGTGCAACTGACCCCGGTTATCAGTCGATCTATGAGCAGTAATGAATGGATTAAAGCCATACAAAAGAAAATTGGCGAGCTTCACCTCACCGGCTACAAGGTCAGAATGTTCGTTCGAGGTGTAAGAGGTATTCAAATGAGCAGCGGCGATGACGATATCAGTCTTCGTATACAGGGACAGGATTTAGAGGTGCTGCGTGAACTTGGCACAAAGGTTGTTGAACATCTTCGAGGTGTCCCTGGTTTAAGCAACCTTGAACATACTTACGAGGTGCATCACGAAGAGCTGAATGTTGTCATTGACCGCCAACGCGCTGCCGATCTTGGTATTCATGTAGACAGTGTTGGACAGGCTTTGCGTATAGCCCTGGAGGGCAGTGTTATCTCTGACTACCTGGAGGGAGACCGTCAGTTCGATATACGCCTGCGCCTGCCGCGCTCGTATAGTGAAACGCCCGAGGTATTATCCAACCTTCTGGTCGGCCAGCACCAGGGCCGTCCGGTACGCCTGTTTGAGATAGCCTCTATCGCCAGGGGCCCGGCACCGGCATCGATAAAACGCGATCAGCAGCAACGCATTGTTGAAATTACCGCTTCCGTCGATGACGATGCTGCGCTGGATGACACCATGACGGCTATTTACACAAACCTCGAAGACCTGCAACTGCCTGCCGGCTACACCCTGTATGATGGCGGCGCCAGTAAGACCCTGGAACAGGGTCAAAAGACCGGGGGCGTTCTTCTTGCCCTGGCGATATTCCTTGTATTCGTGGTAATGGCTGTTCAGTATGAATCGCTGAGCAATCCTCTTGTTATTCTTTTCAGTATTCCATTCACCACGGTCGGCGTCGGCCTGGGACTCTGGCTGTTCGATATGCCGTTATCAATGCCCGTATGGCTTGGCCTGATTATGCTCGCCGGGATTGTGGTCAATAATGCCATTGTTCTGGTCGAACAAATAGAAATTGAGCGTGAGAAAAACAATCAGCTGCTCGATGCCATCAGTACAGCTGCGAGCCTGCGTCTGCGCCCCATCCTGATGACGACATTGACCACGGTACTGGGCATGACGCCATTAGCAATAGGCCTCGGCGAAGGTGCCGAAATGCTGCAACCGCTGGCATTTGTTATTGTCTGGGGCCTGAGTTTTTCAATGCTGGTCAGTCTTGTGCTGATCCCGGTCGTGTACCGGCTGTTTCATTTCAGAGCGCCTGGTGAGCCGTCCTAGCAGCGGCTATCCGTATTGACAGCACCCTGTTAATAAAATTACCGCAATATCCTGCCTGCCGTAAAAAGCTGTCCTATACTTGAAATAATAGTATTAGCAGAAAACAGAACTACACGGATTATCCATATGATTTTCAACAAGTTAGCAACGTGCTGTTTAATCGCAGCACTTCCTGGAATGGCTGCTGCCGACACATTATCGTTCACTATTGGCGGCGGCGTCTGGAACGAGACACCTGAAGGCGGCATTAATAAAACCATTGATACGACTTCTGTAGACGTTAAAAACGACCTGTTCTGGACAGAGGAATCCCAGGGTTATATTTTTGCCACGCTGGAGCACCCTGTACCGATCATTCCCAATGTGCGCCTGATGTACATCAAGATGGACCATTCAGGCAGCGGAAATACGAGTTTTGATTTCGAAGGCACGACTTACTCAGGAAACGTAGCCAACGAATTCTCTATCGAACAGACAGACCTGCTGCTCTACTATGAAGTACTGGACAACGTCGTCAGCCTGGACCTGGGGCTGAATGTTCGATTGCTGGATATAAGCTACAAGATTGCTGATGATAGTGGAACAAATACCAGTGGCTCCGTCAGCGGTGCCGTCCCCATGATTTATGCCCTTGTGGGAGGTTCTCCCTGGCCTGATTTTATACTCAGTGCCGAGGCTAATTATATGACCCTGTCAGGCAGCACCATATCCGACTTTACAGCCAAGATCGCCTATACCACTAATTTCTTCGTTGGCTTTGAGGCCGGTTACAGGACCCAGACCATTGAACTGGATGATGTCGACGATACCAATGCCGACCTGGATTTCAAGGGCCCATTTGTTGGCGCATATGTTAAATTCTAGAAACTAATGTACAGTATTGGTTACTGCATTTAGTGGCCAATACTGTAATGCCTCCTAATCGTCCTCTTTATTGTATTTCAAGGCCGCCCATACGGTTCTAACATCCACGTGCTCATGA
>DAOWLL010000463.1 GCA_030641945.1 Gammaproteobacteria bacterium
CAAATTATGTATTGTTGGTACGGGAATTGCTTTTCGTTAATGCGATTGCATACACGAAGTGTCAATCCGATCTTTTAATCGCCACAATGGCATCAATGGAAAAAGGGAGTTCATAATGGAAATAATTCTTAACAACAAAACCAATCCTGCATATCTGATTAGCGCCGGCATGATCTGGCTAGGTGCATCAGCATCAAGTCATGCTGCTGTCATGATCAACGAAATTGATTACGATCAAGTTGGCAGTGATACTGCAGAATTCATCGAGCTGTTTAACCCGGATATAAATCTGGTCGCACTCGATGGTTACACACTTGACCTGGTAAACGGCACAAACGGAAGCGCTTATAATTCATTCGATCTGTCAGGCTTATCTATCGCTGCGAGTGGCTATCTTGTCTTGTGTGACAACACACAGGCTGTTGCCAATTGTGATGTCGATGTAGCATCGGCCAGCTGGATTCAAAACGGCGGAAGCAATGGTGATGCAGTCGCATTGTTGTTTGACGTCACACTTGTAGACTCGGTAGTGTACGAGGGCATCGGAAGTTTTCTTGGTTCATTTGCCGAGGGCGATAGCTTCACCATGGCTGACTCTAACAGCATCACCATGAGTATTGCACGGCTGCCCGATGGCATTGACACCAACATCAATGCCAGCGATTTTAGCTCAGGCTGTATAACACCTGGCAGCGCCAACATCAGCGGCACAGGTGATTGTTCTGTCAGCGTTAACCCTGTGCCAGTACCAGCTGCGATATGGCTGTTTGGCTCTGGGCTGGTAGGTTTGATAGGCATTAGCAGGCGTAAACAAAGCAGCCTGCCTGGATAAACTGCTATTTAGCCGCGAATTACGCGAAGGGCGCAAACAGGTTATTTTTTTGAAATAAAAGAATTTGCGCTCTTTGCGTTTTTTGCGGCTAACAATAATGTGTGAAACTGCGACCTTGTTCCGATATATTTATCGGCAGCGGTTATTTCTCGTCATGTAAAAACGCTGATCATCCAGAAACGCTTGCCCGTTTCTGTCTTCGATAATTGCCGACTCTTCACGTCCGTTACTGTAATGCAACAGCAGGCGGCTTTTTCCTGCATCATCTATGATCTCCCATGAACCAGACCTGGTTTTTGCTGAGAAACCAAATACAGAACCTGAATCAGATTCATTCAATGCAGATGTGGACATTCGATGCAGGAAGCCACCATCACTACAGAGGTCCAGGTCTTCCCTTCGGCTTTTGTCATTTGATGCACCTCGCAATGACAGCCGGGCCCCCGTTAACATATTGTACCAGTCACGTGCATCAGGGCCTCTAACACCATCAATAAATTTGATACTGGCAGTGATTTCTTGCGCCATAGACGCCAACTTGTCCCAATCCTCGCTGGAACCTGCAACCACCAGCACTATGCCCTGGCCATCGTTACCGATATAACTACCGGCCACGCCTTTCATAAGTTTGCGCTCAATAACACCCTGGATATCAATCAGAAGACCTTTGCCATTTTCAGCATTTATTTCTTCTGGCTCACTGACCGGAACAAGCGCAATATGTTCGTCCTGGTAACCCTGCTGTAAATAATCTCTAGCCGTGTCGGCATCAAGGCCTGGCCAGTTTTTAATGATTACAATTCTGTCACTATCCTTCGATCTGAAATATGTCGCATTATTGTTTCGAGTCAGTTGAAAACTGTCATCAACTTCAATTGAATAACCATATTCATCATTGGTAAAAGTTTGTGCCCAGGTTAATGCAGGAACACAAAAGAGAAGCATCAGGGTTGTGAAGTTATTCTTAGCCATCGAGCCGTTCTCCTAAAATTGCTGCATATTTGAGTGTCTCACGCAGTTCGCTTATTTCATCATCCAGTGTCTGCTCGCTGGCCCTATTCCTGCCAGGCAGTTGTTCAGATTCGCGCATAAAACTGCCATGCTGTTTCCGGTGCAGCTTTTCGAGGATAATCCCCGTTTAGATAAAGTCATTACACTCATTCTCTGCCCAACGGTGTTTAATTTCAATGCCTGTACAGTTAATATTCTGCAGCTGATTGAAGCTGATAGACTAGCACGCGCATTTTATGTCGAACTGCTTTACAGAATCCGCCTATAAAAAACAGGATGAATTTCTAACTTATTGTAATAATTGAATATCCTTAAATAAGCATGATTCTTGCATGCTCATAACAGATGCAGTAAAACATGTCGTTTTTCTTTACATATTAGCAGCATCATACTGAATAACCCCTGGAATGCACTTACCAGGCAGAACTGAACAAAAATTTATAGACCAACTGCATGCAAAAAGAAGCCATAAAACTTCTCCAGAAGACGGGTGCCGACAAGCTTCCGACACTGCCTCATGTGTTACTGCATTTACTCG
>DAOWLL010000320.1 GCA_030641945.1 Gammaproteobacteria bacterium
ATCGCCAGCTGAGTGTCTCTACATGGCTGATACGCTGGGTCATCATCTTTTTTTAACCAGTCGCTAATCTGCTCCCGTGTCACTGTATAATCAGCCAGAGCAAATATAGCAATCATTTTCTTATCATTAAAGTCGAAGATATAGCGAATACGGCGTAAAATATCGTTATTGGTCACAAGCTTGTCCCGATCAAAGCTGAAGTTGAATGAAAAGAAGCGGTTTTCTTTTGTCCCAGCTAGTTATTACTAATGAATGGCTGATTAAGAAACGGCATAGTTTCTACGCCTCATAATACCACGGTGCCCCGATGAAACTACTAGTACGCAATATCGCCCGCAACACCACAGAAGAGGCTATCCGAAAACTGTTCGAGTCTCATGGCACAGTACAGTTCTGCAACCTTATAATGGACAAGGAAACCGGCGGCTCCAAGGGTTTCGGTTTTGTTGAAATGCCAAAACAGGGCGAAGCCAAAGCGGCCATAAAGGTCCTCAACGGCAAGGAACTTGATGGTAGTAAGATCCGCGTTAAAAAGGCTGAGCAAAAGCAGACGAAACCGGCCTCGGCAAAAAACAAGAGCGTATGGCCGCGTTAGAGGGATAATCAATATCTCCGTAGTAATCTGACAGGGCATCTACATAATTCGCAGCACAAATAGTAGTGAATTAATACAGCATCAACAATAACGAGATAGACAGCATGAGCAACGCGTTTCAAGACCAACTACTAAAAACCGGCCTGGTCAGCAAAAAACAGGCCCATAAAGCCAAACAGGACAAAAGCAAGAAAAACAAACAGCAACATTCCAAAAAAGAAAATGTGGCTGACGAAACTAAAATAAAAGTCCAACAAGCTGCAGAAGAAAAAGCAAAACGTGATCGTGAGCTTAATAAGAAAAAAATAGAACAAGCGCGTCAAAAAGCCATATCTATTGAAATCAATCAACTCATCACAAGTAATTGCCTGTCGCGAGATGAAAACTGCGAAATCATCTACAACTTCGAACACAATAATAAAGTTAACCGCATCTATATTAATGCGGAAATGAAGCAGCAATTAATAAACGGGAAGCTAGGCATCGCACGCATCGAAGGTCGGTATGAGCTGGTGCCCCAAACCATTGCAGAAAAAATTCAGCGACGAAATGAGAAACGCATCGTTATTTTCAATGAGGAAGAAAAAACCAGTGATGATGATTACTCGTCTTCAAAACATCAAATACCCGACGATTTGACATGGTAAGTACATGTGAATACTCCACCGGCTAAAGCCGGATCGATCGGCCAATCGGCCGATTACCCCCTCTCCCTCCACAGGGAGAAGGAACCCCTCCTTAATGATCACGTTAATATTCAAATCGCAACACTTGGCGCTATCCGGTCAGTATCCTTATTTCAACAATCAATAATTACAGGAGCCAGAATGATTCAGTTTTAACCAAAACTGAAAACCGCTAACGCCCTGAAGCGAACATTTGAATAAACGTATACCAGGCCCTACACCAATTACATCTATCGGGCATATGTCCTAAACCACTATTACCAGGACATTTGCCTGATTTAACTAGCTGTCACTTAGCCTTAGTATTGTTTTGAAATATAGGTTGGAAGCTTATGTTAGGACAAAGGTCTAACCCGCCTACTCATCCAGTGTTATTCCGTGCTGGTGTCCAATAACGGAACTCATCTTCATAACCCAATAAAGGGATCTGGTCCACTGCTGTCCCACATAAGATTTATGAAATTGTATGAGTACAATTTCATATAATCAATTTCTGTTATGTCACTTCCGCTCCCGGCCGGGCGCCAGCAGTTCCAGCAAGCCGTCCGGTGCGAGGCTGGTCGCGAGCATGACTTCGTTGATGTCCCGGTGTTCGGTCCAGCTGTCGGTGTGTTGATGTTCGGGATTTCGCCAGAAATTTTCGATATGTTCGCGCAGGTCGGTGTACTGCATCAGCGCCCTGAGTTGTGCTTGCAGCCGAGGGCTGCTGGCATCGTGCTGCGCAGCACCGTCGAGCGCCTGCTGCATACGTTCCACCGCGTGCAGGCCGATCGCCAGGCCGAGTTCACGAAACGCGAGCCGGTATTGCGGCGGCTGTTGTAATTCGCCGCTGCGTGCGTAGTAACGCAGTCCGGTAATCGCGGCGTCGAGTAGCTTATCGAGCAGTTGCGGCTGCGGCTGCACACCCTGTTGTTGCAACTGCTGTACGCGATAGGCATCGACCAGCAGGCCGCCGAGGCCGAGCGCATCGCCGGTGGTCCATTCACCGTCGTGGACCATGAGTGCGAACCCGGCGGTTTCGTGTTCAAGTTTCGGGCCAGTATCCGGCTGAGGCAGAGCTGCCGCGGTGGCGGCCAGCTGCAGGCTGGTGATGTAGCCGTCCAGCGGATCGTGTTTACCCATCGAAGGTACCAGCGCACGCGTCAGGTCGATGCTTTTTTTCCACACCATGCGGCGCGGCTCATGGCCGGATGATGGCGGGTAACTGAAGGCATCGAACGCGCTGCCGGCGAGTTCGCGCGCCCAGATGTTGAAACGGGCTCGCCCTGTGGCGCGTGTAACCTGGTCGAGGGCGTGCATCCATTTAGTCAGATAGTGGAAGTACTGGCCGTCGCGGTCCCATTCCAGGCGCTCATCGAATTCTTCATGCTCGCCGCGTTCCGGCAATGTCTTACCGATGCGAAGCCCGCCGCGGGTCGGATGCAATTCACCCTCGTCTTCGCTGAGGCCACTGATCCAGCCCGTGCGCGGGTCATCCTGCCGGTGCCGGCCCAGCGTGTGATGGACCTGGTCGACCAGCTTCAACGCAAGCTCGATGTAAGCCGATTCACCCGTAGCGCGTGCCAGGCCGAGGTAGTTGCAGACCGCGAATGCATCCGTCCACAGGTAGCGCTTACGGAGCTGATCCGATGTCAGACCACTGCGCTGCGCGTAGCTGTCCATTAAGGTGATGGCCTGTTGTGTCCGCGTATCAGTCAAGCTCTGGTTCTCCACATACGCGCCCGCCATCGACGCCGGTATGAATGGCAACAGCAATATGACCACGGCAAAACGAATGCGTTGCACAGGCACATGCTTCGGGCTGTATTGGTTGCATATCACTGCATAGCTTTCCCGGATTACAGAATACATCCATGTAATACGAATTACGTCCTGTGTCGCCTGACAGGCTGTCCTTCGGACATTCACATGCTCCCGGCAAAATTAGTCTGCCCATTGGGGCCAGCCTTTGGCTGTTCAAATTCGATCCAATCGAATTTAGTCCGTTTCACTTCATCCGGGCTACATTACAGAATTCCTGGGTTCAGGTATAAAGTAACACTCCATTCGACGCGCAGGATCCGATATTGTTTAATCATATATAACATTATTACCCAATATGTAGATACCGACGCGAAATTTTTACGTTACCTAACCAAAGAAGGAAAATAATATATAGTTAACTGAAGACG
>DAOWLL010000581.1 GCA_030641945.1 Gammaproteobacteria bacterium
ATTATCTGCGATGATGGCTCGCTGCAGGTCCTTACGAAACCTGTGCGGGGCGAACAACTTGACCTCGGCCATCGGTTCGGCTGCCGTTCCACCCTGTGCAGGCAGGGGATTGCGTACCCGCATGGTGCTACCGCTCAACTGAGTTTTGCGCAGGACCAGGTGCGAGATCGCTTCAGCGCCGACGTTTCCTGCCAAACCGTTGCCGATACGGTAAGTTGCATGGAATGTCGTTCCCGCATCCGGCTTTTCTCCTGACTCATCATCGCCAAAACGTAAATGGGCACGCCCATCGTTATCGATTTCAGCAACAAAATGCTGATCGTCGCGACCGCTGGCGAGCAAATCAGGTCGCGGCACCCATTCGGAATCACCAGCCTGCGCTGGAATACCATTCAGCACAATTTGCGGAAACGCCTGTCGAACATCTTGCTTGAGAGTTTTTGATGCCGGCGTGTAGGGTGCCAGTGGCTGGCTGAACGTCATGGGCATGTATTGCAAGAACGGCCGATAATACCCTGGAATGACGATAGTATCGGATAGAACTCCTTCCCCTTTGCAGCATTCGACGGATTCGCCGACTGGCACGCTGCCCAGGTCTTCATCCCTGGTTTTACCATGGTCCACCAGGATGACATTTCCCCAGGCGATGCTCACGTTTTCAATGATTTCGCACTCAGGTGCCGGGCCAAGGGATGACAGACAGAGTGGGAAAGGCAGCGCATCCTCCGCGGCCCAGACGATTTCGACCACGGGCTGACCGTTCAGCGGATCAATGCCCGCCGCAACCTTTGTTAACTGCACGGCATGGCGGTGTTTGGGATCCGCGTCTCCTGAATGGCCGGTTTCGGGACCGATCACTTCTTCAAAAACCAACACATCACCCGGTTTAAGATGAAACTTGGGTGCCGGGTTTTCCCTGGCTTTGCCCTGCTGCGCCATCCACTTGTTTAACGGCACAGCATCTGGCTTGGAATCGTCGTCTGGCTTGCAAGGTGGTTTTTCTGACTGAGTATCCTTTACCAGCTCACCAATCAACGTCGCACGGGTTGTCCCACGCGGCAAACAGCACTCCTTATCACCCCAGGTATAGAAATGAATCTTACCGTGATCGTGATAGAGCTGAATTTCCTGCTCGGTCATGGGTTCAAAAACTTCATACAGACTTGATGGAATCTGTCGCAGATCATCTTCGGAAAGCACATTCCCGGCGACTTGCAAGGTATCGTTAAAACCGGTGATAAAATACGTTTCTCCGGGATTCAGCGTCAGGTCACTTTTGGCTTCAACACACACCCAGGCCCGCGCATTGCAGCCCTCGTGCATCGGGTAATCCACCAGCCGCGCATGACGGCGAACGGAAATGCGTCTGCGCGCCGTGTCGAGATAGGCTTCTGTGGCGACGGCATCCTGATAGTAGCTCAGATGATCGCCAACATAGGCGAGCACCTCCACCAGGGCAATGCCGATGTCCGGCACATGGCGCTCCTTCCAATCCGGCATCACCAATGCCAGGCGATCAAGAATCAGTTGACGGAAGCTTGCATAATCCTTGGTCAGATAGTTGATCTCCGGCTCTTCTTTTACTTCCGGCGGGCAGATAGCGGCTGGTTTGCAATCGAGATCGCCGGGGCAGTCTACCTTGAAACTGAAATCGACACGGTCATAGCGCGGATCAAAAGCGGAGTGTGGTTGCCATTCACCCTGCTCGTTCTGTTCGACGACACACAATGTGTATGTCGAAAAATCACCCGCCCGATCAACGGTCACCGTCATGTAATCGTCTAGTTCAACACGCTCGTAGTGGTGCACG
>DAOWLL010000219.1 GCA_030641945.1 Gammaproteobacteria bacterium
CACTATTCACTGTTCACTATTCACTGTTCACTGTTCACTGTTCACTGTCAGTTAAGCTGGATGCGCTGGCCGAAAGGCACCGTCTCTTTTCCCTTGACCAGCCACAACACGGGATACATGGGTTCTACTTCCGGGAACACGCCTTCGGCATCGGTGAAATACATCAACAAGTTCGGATTGCTGTCCTGTTCTTCAACCCAGTTAAACGCCGGTTTGAAGTTCGTACCTCCACCGCCACGAATTTCAATATCCATTGAAAACTCATCCCAGGGCTCGAATGTCCACGGACAGCCATGATTCAAATCAGAATCGCATGTCAGTAAAGTAATGCGTGCACGTACCTGGCTTTTGATTGCATCGATCTCGGAAATAAATTCCTGAATTTCATCAGCTGATATAGAACCACTGGTATCGATCACCACCACCACATTGGTTTCATGGCTTCTCAAACTTGGATAGACCGCAGGGTCGCCCCGACGTGTGGAGGGTCGTGAATAGCTGTAATCATCACGTGCAGTCATAGACATAAAACTTGCGAGCAGCATGCGCCAGGGCAGCTTTGGCTGCAGCAGGTAGTCGACCATGCGCGCCATCTCGCCTTCAAGCTTGCCGTTCTGCAGTGCAGTTTGTGCTGCAGCAGCCAGTCGCTGCTGCCACTGGGTACTCAGGTCTTCCTGTTGCTGTGGCGATAATGGATTCGGTTTGGGTGCGCCCTTTGCGCCTGAACCATCAGGCTCCTCTTTTTCATTACCGCTGCCATCCTGTGTGTCATTTTTCTGCCGTTCCTTATCGGCACCGCCATCACTCATGTCCTTGTTTTCTTCGTTCTCGTTATCCTGGTCATCATCTGCACTGTCTGTCTTGCGCTCAAGATCACGCTCACCATCATTATCGTTATCTTCCAGACAGGGGTAAATCTCCTCGGCGGTCATGCCTTCATATTCACGCAAGTGTGCAGCATCAGGCGTTGGCTTCAAACCATCATTGATGAGCAACGGGTTGACTGCATAATCACAGGCCAGTTCCCAGCGATGTTTCACACGGTGGCCACGGCGATGGAAATGAGATAACGCACAGTGCAAGGCTTCATGCGACAACGCAAACTGGGTCTGGTCGTTGTCCAGCGCATCGATGTAATCGGAATTGTAATAGAAAGTCTTGCCGTCGCTGTAGGTTGTCTCACACCAGGATGGATCGCCCTCGACCATGGGCAGCCGCAAAACCAGCGCACCAAGGAACGGCTTGTCCAGGATCAGACGCGTACGTGCAGTGGCTAATTTGTTCTCGATATCTGACATATAAATATTTCACCGCAAAGACGCAAAGTACGCAAAGGTTTCATTTATTATTCTGTTAAATTTAAAACCTTTCGTTTAATTCCATTTCTAAGCAGATGTACATTGAAGTTAAATATCATTCCAAGTCGCCATCCACCTAATTTCAAATACGTAAGTAATTGCGCATCATGTATAGGCAATATTTTTTCAACAGATTTCAGCTCGATAACTATTGCATCCTCTACCAGAATATCTAATCTGTATCCACAATCTAACAGTACATCTTTATATTCAACTGGTAATTTCAATTGTTGCTGAAACTCAATCCCTCATAATCCCAATTCATGGCATAAGCATGTTTCGTATGCAGACTCCAACAAACCGGGCCCTAGTGTCTTGTGCACATCAATTGCAGCACCAATAACTATATTTGATAGTCTATTAACATCCATATCCTTTGCGTCCTTTGCGTCTTTGCGGTAAAAAAAGATTTTTTAATAAAGCATAATATCGGCAATTTTGTCTGCCCAGTTGGCGAACTCGGGTACTGCAAATATATCTTCACCAATCGCGCGATGCATGTCCGAGACCATCATCACTCCCATCTCACGCTGTGGAAACTTGCTTGCATAGGCAAGGATATTGCCATGCACGCTGGCGGCATCGTCGGTGTCTTTTGCACGAATGGCGCGGCCGACCAGTGCTGATGCGACTGCATACTGCAGATCGATTTCTTTAGGTGCCGGGATATCTTCACCGTTGATGATGGCATCAAGATCGGGCATTTGATCCAGGCTATCGATGAATGCGCGTAATTCGATGCCAGCAGCATTACCGACACAGGCCTGAAGCGCGCCGGTCAACAGATCATGGTTTTCATCAAACTTTCGCAGGCCACGGTGTGCAAATTCCCACGAACGTGGCGATGGAAAGGCGATCGGATTGTGCGATGCGTCAAAATCGAACAGCAGGTCCTGCCTGAAGCGCAGAAAAGCGATGATGCGCTCATCAATATTATTCGCATAGGCCCAGGTTACCCAGTCATCCATGTTGACCTCGACTTCGTAATGCGAAAAACGGTTAGCTAATGGTGCAGGCATACTGTAGGTGACGCCACGGTCGCCCTGGCGGTTGCCGGCCGCGATGATTGCCCAGCCTTGCGGGACTTCGTATTCACCCAGCTTTCTGTCAAGAATCAGCTGATAGGCAGCAGCCGATACACTCGGCGGCGCCGATGTAATTTCATCGAGAAACAGAATGCCCTCTTCACCATGCCTTTTCGTACTCGGCAGCATGGCTGGAATTGCCCACACCACCTCGTCTTCGGACCTGAACGGGATACCGCGCAGATCACTCGGCTCCATCTGTGACAGGCGTATATCAATCAATGGCGCTTTATGGCGCTCGGCGACCTGGGCCACCATCTGAGATTTGCCCACTCCGGGTGGACCCCATAGCATGACCGGTGTGTGATGGCCTTCCCGGGTACTGGTGTATTCTTTTTCTATGACGGTAAGCAGGTGTGCGGGACGCATATAAATTTCCAAATATCAATATTGTATCGAATTTTAACAGTTTTTATTCGTGTACAAACCTTCGGGGAATCAGGCATGTCAACGGCCATATAACTCATGCTATTTTCGAATGCCCCGGTGTAAAGCGGCGAGTATCATTTACAAATATTCACCTCCAAATTTTTCGGGGTGCTTCGCAGTAACAGTCTTATAGTAATCTTGGATTTTTTTCATATCAGCTTCGATGTCGTTGGAAGGCACGATCACGGGCCCGCATTCCGTAACCCTTCTGTCGTAGTCAAAACTGACCAGCTGAACAGGTATACTCGCCTGTGCTGCGATATACCAGAATCCGGTTTTCCACTTGTCCACTTTTCTGCGAGTCCCTTCCGGGAACAGGGCAAGCATCAATTGATCGTCTTCATTAAAGGCTTTTACGATCTGCGACACAACATTATGTGAAGCGCTGCGATGAATGGGTAATCCGCCCAAACTGCGCGTAAATATACCCAAAGGCCACCAGGTATATTTGGCGGCGATTAGCCATGATGACTGAAATCCAACACCAAGCATACTTGCAAGACCGATAAAAAAATCCCACATTGATGTGTGGGGCGCAATTATCATCACGAACTTTGATGCATTATGCACCTGGCCCTCAATCCGCCACCGAAACACTGTTAGTAGTAATCGACCTACTGCTCTGCTTAGTACATTACTTCTTTGCGGGGTTAACGGTCCAAGTTCAGGTATATCCATTTTGGGTTAATTCACCACACTATTACCGGTGTGTGATGGCCTTCCCGGGTACTGGAATATTCTTTTTCTATGACCGTTAATAAGTGTGCGGGTCGCATATGTATCTACCATTGTGTTATACACCGCAAAAATGCGAAGCAAGTAGTTGTATTGTATGAAAAGCCCTGTTGTTCTACCCAAAGCATGTGCTCAGTATTGCCGATGGAATCGCAGCTAAATTATTTTCTAGTTATCTTTTCTATTTAGACAGGGGCAGTATTATGAATTAAAAGCCGGCCTGCTTGTATAGCGCTTTCGCCTTTTCCGGATCCTTGTCCACACCCAGGCCTTCTTCATACATCATCGCCAGTGTGGTCAACGAACCAACCAGGCCCTGCTCGGCCGCCTTCTCAAACCATTTCATGGCTTCCAGGCTGTCCTGCTGTACGCATTCACCCTCCATGTACATGAAGCCGAGTCCGTGCTGCGCCACCGCATGGGCAATCTCATGACCCATTACCACGGCAATACCGTTTTCATCCTGGCATACAGGAAGAATTCCCTCGTAAAAAGCGATCTGTCCGCCAGGCATACACCATGCATTGCGCTCTTCCGACACCAGTACATTATACTGCCAGTCATAGCCCTCTGTCACTGATGCCAGATTATTCTGCTTCAGGTAGAGTTCCACAGCAGCAGTAAGTTTTTCCCCCACCTTCCTTACCGTACTCACATAATAATTATTGGTCGATAATTTTGCTCCAGCCAGTACCTGGGAATAGCTCTCTGCGCTAAGGGTAATCATTTGGGATGAAGGGATGGCTACAAATTGTTTGCGGCCGGTCATTGGGACCACAGCACAGGAGAGAAGAAAAAGAAAAGATAGGAAGATCAGTTTCTTCATGTTGGAGTA
>DAOWLL010000528.1 GCA_030641945.1 Gammaproteobacteria bacterium
ACATTTACTATCACCAGTATATCTGTATGAAACTAAACACGAGTAATGTTAGTTCTTGCTGCACACCTCGCAAGGAGGAGATTCAGCTGCGCAGCCTTACTCGAACCATACTTCCATGGTCAGCGAATGGAGAGCAAGCGCATGGATTCCGCCTTTAAGCTCGTGCTCCAGTGCCTTGTACACCAGGCGGTGGCGGGCGACGAGCATCTTGTCCTTGAACCCATCACTGACAATGACGACCTTGAAATGAGACTCGGAGCCATCTGGCACATTATGCATGTGGCTCTCATTTATTACCTCAAGATGCTGCGGAGACAGGGCCTGTTCGAGTTTGCTGGTAATGGTTTGCTGCATGCTCATTGCAGTATCTTATCACGCAAGAACGCCTAGAAAACTAAGCCGGCGAGATCGCCAAATCCCCAAATCAGTGTACCGGCAACAAGCAGGTAAAAGCCGCGCAGGCCGTTTTCCCAGATATCTTCATCAAGGCCGCGTGAGCGCTCAAGCGTGCCGCGCTTGATATCTTCGGCATAGTCGCGTTGGAAGTTCTGCTCATGATGGCTGCGGCGTATCTTTAATCTGCGGCTGTTCTCGATAATCTGACTGGAAGTAAGGAATATGCCTATTACAACGATCATCGAACCGGAACGAGCGAACCAGGACCAGTCATTCTGATCAATGCTTAGCCACACGCCAAGGATGAATACTGTGGCACTCAGCAGTAATGCTCTGCGCGTGGACAGGATGACATGTCTTTTCAGCGCAGGTTTTTTTCCGAGTGCTTGCCGTATGGCGGAATTATAACGAAGCACCTGGATCACTCCTGCAGCTATCCTGCCACTGGTTGCTGATGAACACTTCAAGTGGCCGGAAAAACCACTTGTATCTCATTTTATTGCTGCTGTGAATCAAGTAGCCCAGGTACAGATATTCAAGCCCCATGAGTTTTGTTTGTTCTATCATTTTCAGTACACAGTAGATGCCCAGGCTACGGCTTGATGCTTCAGGCTCGAAATAGCTGTATACAGCAGAAAGCCCTGAATTAACCTGGTCACACACGGCAACAGCTATCAACTGACTGTTTTCTCTAAACTCCAGAAAAAATGTGTCGCTCCAGTTACTGTAGAGGAACTTGCTGTAGTCATCAGGGAGGGGGTTTGCCATATTACCGCCAGCATGGCGTGCATTTATATATCGTGTATACAGTTCAAAATGCTCATCCGTGTAATCAGCCGTTACCAGGTGTGTTGAGCAGTTTTTATTGGTTTGCAGACTCCGGCGCTGACTTCTGTTCGGTCTGAAACTGTCGACAGGTATACGGCAGGGAATGCATTTCTGGCAGTTGCTGCAATGAGGCCGGTATGTGTGGCTGCCGCTGCGTCTGTATCCCAGTTCGATAAGCTGGCTATACAGTTGCATATTCATCTGCACACAAGGATCCGGCACAAGATTGGTCGCCACGTGACCGGGCAAATAACCGCATTCATGCTCGGTAGTGAGATACAGATTGAGGTTCTGTGAGCTCATGGTCAAATAATACCACCAGATTTATCACAATCGCATAAAAGCACTGATCGTTGATGACAGTGTCATCTCCAACTGCTGCTATAATGCGGCGTTTTTAACTCCGAATCTGCTTGATCCCTATCATGTCACGAGAACAACGCCGGGCAAAGTTTTACGACTTGCTGAAACAACGTATTTTAATTCTGGATGGCGCCATGGGCACCATGATCCAGCGCTGCAACCTGGGTGAGGCGGATTATCGTGGTGAGCGCTTTGCTGACTGGCCCTCGGATTTAAAGGGCAATAATGACCTGCTGGTGCTGACCAGACCCGACGTTATTCGTGATATTCATACCCAGTACCTCGATGCGGGTGCCGATATTATCGAGGCAAACACCTTCAATGCGACACGCATTGCCATGGCTGATTACGCCATGGAAGAGCTCAGTTATGAAATCAATGTGGCAGCTGCCCGACTGGCG
>DAOWLL010000571.1 GCA_030641945.1 Gammaproteobacteria bacterium
CTTTTATCGCCTGTCAAAGGGTCTTTGTACGGCAGAACGCTGACGAGGAATGTAAGACGCCCATTAGGAGTCTCTGTTATATTTATACCCGTCCTCAATACCCCTTTTTCAAACGCCTCTTTGACATTGACCCGTTCTATGGTTGTTTCCACTTCATTTTCATTTTGTTCTTCATCTCGTGTAATGGGCACGGGAATACTGACGATATCCGCTTTATATTGCAGATTGCGGCGGCGTGTGTACCAAAGCCCATTTGACTTTTCTATTGCTTCGCGCCATACGTTCCTGACCGTATCGACAACAGGCTGAACCGGTTGCACGAAGCGTTGCATTGAAAGATCGGTCAGTGACCAAATCGGCCGGCGTTTAAACACGAAACCTGGGACCGGCGACTTAAGGGGCTGAATAATAGACTTTAGACTCAAGGCAAGTTGCCGTACTTCATGACGCTCTATCGGTATCATAACTAAAATTGATGTTGACTCGTATTCATCGCCCGTTAAAGTAAGATCCATTGGTGGCAAGGAAAAACTTTCTTCTAATAATGATGATAATTCATCTGTTGGAATGATGGTCAACTCAACATCCATATCCTCTGGAAAACAGTTTTGGGTAAAATCATCCACATTGATCGCCTCAACAGGCAGTGGCCCTGCAGGCGGCAATGCCAAAAAATGTTCAGTAGCGGCAAAACGTGTACGTCCGTTTTGTTGTTCGGTTAATACTTCGTTGAGGTGATAAGTATATTGCTTCAAGAACGCTTCACGTAAAACGCGCGGTGATAAGCCCATGCCAAAAATATCGTGTTCAGCAGCACCCACTTCTCGACGCACTAAATAAGGATCTATCCATTCAATGGTACCGAGATTCAGTGCAATCATTGATAGTGGCAGCACATCGGCTGGTTGCCCTTTTTTACTGCCATCGACAAATATTTCTTTTGCTGCATGCATGCGGCGGCGAGTCAGTTCCGTGCTCGCGCCTTGATCAGGATAGGGTATCATCGTCACCGCGCTTGCTTCGATAATGCTGCCATCTTCTACTGAGCGATCGCCGGTTATGGAGGTAGGATAAGACGCAATGGGTTCTGCCGTGTATTCAACCGGCCGTAAAGCAAGAATGAAAAGACCGGTGCGGTTATGCATAGGTTGACGTGGTAATTCTGCTAAACCAAAACTGGCGTCCAATTGCTGGCTCTCAGTAACATCCGCCAAATCAACGTCGAGATCTTCCGCCAAATACACGAGATCTCCTGAGAGTGTAATACCATGACCAGCGCTGATAGTGACTGTACGTGCTTTCGTGATATTATCTTGTGTTTCAAGCTCTCTTACCATTAATCCTTTAACCACACCCATACCGATAACACGTGACACATCCGCCAATCGCGACGTAAAATAGTTTTGCTCGGTTTTCAGGGCTTGCGCGTCAAGAAACTTTCCGTCGAACCATAGGGTTTGGCGCCGGCGGTCATCTTCAATAATAGTGCCTTCATCCTGGTGATCCTGTAATTCCGCAGCGCTTAGTCGTTTACGTGTCTTAACTGAGGTTGTTTCGGCCATAGTATTATCCTCCTCGACGTCTAACCGTTAATCGTTTTCATCTTCGCCAAGTGTCAAATTGATACCATGCCATTGGGCCAATGCATTGGCTGTTATAACAAATGGGCGTACCTTGTTGTTAATGGCAACTTGATTATCAGCGGTTCTTTGTGGCGCAGCATCACCGGTTGCCTCCGTGGCTTCTACTACAATGCGTGCAACAAAAACGGATGTTGTCGGTGGTGCGCCGGTTTTCCATGCGTTATATACCAATTCGCGAAACCGTTCACTGCGTTGTTC
>DAOWLL010000020.1 GCA_030641945.1 Gammaproteobacteria bacterium
ACCCATGGATGGTTGAAGTAACGGCAGAACACATGGATGTGTTCTGTAAATCCGGGAAAATACCTCGAGTTGGACAGGGTCACCGGATTACGCTTCGCTTCATCCGGGCTACCCATGGTAATCATCAAAATAATTCCAGTTTTCTTTGCGTCCTTTGCGTCTTTGCGGTGTAAACTGCCTTACAGACCTGTTTCTATGCTCAGTTTGATTAAGACTGGAATAAACCTTAAGCTTCCACACCTGGCAACTAGCACCTCGCCACTAGCACCTGTTTTTCATAGCGCCTGTAGCTCAGTTGGGTGAGGCGGGACCGAATGTCCAGTGGACATTCGCAGCACAACGAACGACCGGCAGGACGCCGGGCCGGACTCAGGTGAATTGAAGCGAGGACAGGAGTCCGAGTGCCAGATCTGTGGATGTCCACTAGAATGCCGGCACATCCCAACTGTTTGAGTATCGGCCTCCGAAGCCGAAGGGTGAGCGGCGGGACAGGAGCCGCGAACGCAAGGCAGGACGCCGAGCTGGATGCCTGACACGGACGTTACTAGCGATTGGCATTTTAAGTTGGTTTCACACCAATGCGCCTGTAGCTCAGCTGGATAGAGTGTCGGCCTCCGAAGCCGAAGGTCGCGCGTTCAAATCGCGCCAGGCGCGCCACACAAAAAAGGGGTCGACACCAATCGACCCCTTTAATCACGATTATTCCATTTATTTGTCAGAGCATGATCTTGCCAGCAGAGAATAATGCCTTGCCTTTTTCCTGGATTTCATCATCGTCCATCTTTTCGCATTCAGGCATTATGAACATCTTGTCCAGCTCATCCGGCTTCATCTCTTTTATTTCTGTAACAACAGTGCGCTGCTTCTCGGTCTTGGTGCTTTTTTTCCTGACATTAGTAATATCCATAACCGATTCTGATTTTAAAATCGGTCCTGATAGTTTTAATGTGTATTCGCCGAACAGCTCGTCGATCAGGTTGTTGCCCGATTGCGTTAATGCACTTATCCACTTCTTCCTGATCGGATGTATTTCCACGTCTGTGGTGTACCATAGATCATCAACAATTTTTACGTTGTACTCAAATTTGAAAAACAAAAACCAGGCATAGGCCTTGGCATTAGATTCCAGCTGCACATGCGTTGTCTTGAATCCCATGATATCAGGACCTGGCTCTTCGAGTATTTGTTTAACTGTTGGCGATTCAGCTTTAACGTTGAAAAAATCTACAGCATGCGTAACCTGGTCACCCAGGTTCTTGAAAAATTCTTCCGTATTCACTGCTGAGCAGTAAAACTTATCTTTGGGCTTATCGCCCATCACCCAGTGCTGCCCTCCATCAACAGTCATGATGTAAGGAGTTTCGTCTGCTATCTTTCTATCCTCTCCAACAAAATCAATCCTGGCTCTTTCTTCATCGAGAGTAATGATTTCGACTCTTTTTTCAACGTTGTCGCCTTTGATAATTTCTATCTCGATAACAGCCTGTTTTCCCGCCTCTACAGTGAACACCATCAACAGCATGATCAATGTTAATAAAAACCGTGATTTAGTAATGTTCATGAGTTACACCAGAAGCAGCTAACTGAATATTTTTATTGTACTACTAGTTAGAACAAGTGTGTAGGCGGTAGCTGACTGAATATTAATACCTTCATTCTGCATTAGGCAAAAACAGGCTGACACTTACACCTTTGCCATTAGCCTGATTCTCTATTTTCAATTCACCCCGATGCTGCTGGGCTATACGGTTGGCTATAAACAGGCCTATTCCCAGATGCGGCTTATCATTCTTGCCTGATCTGCTTGATATCATGCCGGCAAACAATGCACCAAGTACTTCTTCAGGAATAACAGGGCCTTCGTTTGTCACCGATAGCTGCACTTTTTTATTATGCTGTTTTAGCTCAATTATAATTTCACTTCCCTTATCAGAGAAGTCCATCGCGTTGTCTTTTAACTTGTCAAGCAATTGCGCTATCCGAACATCACTGCCCCTGATATTTATACCACAGTCCTGTCCCATGTATTTAAAACGGGATTCACCATGCTTCAATTTCGAATTGGCAACATATTCATTGACCATGGCAGCAAGATCAAAGCTCTCATACACATCCTGCGTTAGCGCCTCATCAATATGCGCCGCTTCTGTAAGACCATGAACAATCACTTCAAGTTGCAGCGTCGCTTTACGCGCACTGTTCAATATCAACTCATTATCCTTGTCAACCTCAAGCTTCTGCAGAGACATGCTGATGGTATTAACCGGATTCAGTATCTCATGCCGCAAGGTGCGCGGAACGCTTTCGAGAAAGCCGGTATAACTTTTAAGCCTCGACAGCAATGAAGAAAAGTCACGAGATAACTGCCCTATTTCATCTGCTGCATACTGGTCTGTTGTTAAATGTTCAGCGATCACACGGCCATCAGCATCGATTGCATGCGACGCTTCTTTTTGCAGTTTACGAATTCGATAGGCCAGCCAGGCCGCAAACAGCATCAAACCAGATATAGCCACAAGAAAAACGATAAATGTCGCAATAATGACGTGCAGCAGTGATTCACGTTGTAAACCCAGTATGTGGCTGCTGTTTTTTTCAACAAGAACAGCGCCCAGCACTTCGTCATTGTCATAGACAGGGTGTGCCGCCACAATGACGGATTCACCTGCTAAATTCTGATATCTCAAAACTGATTGATTACCTTCAAGGGCAGCATCGGCAAGTTCGCCACTGACTGTATCTTTATGCGAGCACAAAGCATTTTCTGCATCACCGCCAAATACACCGCGTACACGTCGATATCTATCCACAACACATATACCTGCATCTGCACTGCCAATCCCCTGCAATATCCGATCCAGCTGTGGTGAACGTGTAATCAACAGGTTGAGCTTGCCTGCATTTTCTTTTTTCAGTGTTGCCACAATTGAGTCAATCTGGCGCTCAACCGGGCTGTCTACATTCGCTACGCTGATCATCATCTGTTGCTGCGAGCCTAGCCACGACACAGGCAGGCGCAGTTCCAGGTAATAGCCATCAGCCAGTTCTCGCCATAATCCAGACAGGGCATATATCGGCTGACCCGTTACAGGCATTTTCCAGTCAGACTTCATTTCATAAACGCTGACCTGTCCCTGTCCTTCTGTAATAAAGATAATGCGCTTGTCATCGCCTTGCGGATTTATTATTTCCAGGCGCACATGATCACTGTGATCGAGTCGGCGATATTTAGGATTACGGTAAACGATATTTTCATCCATTATCCGCACCAGGGCATAGATGTATTTTCCATATTCACCCAGCAGCAAACTGAACGAAAGCGCCTGCCCCGTACCACCCATGCGATCATAAATAACACTTTCGCCGCCAAAGTTCTTTGCTTGCTGCCGCAGCACGCCCCAGTCACCGGAGTAGCCGTCGACTTCTATCGGGTCCTCCAGCGGGTATACATAGAGCGCACTTTTTTCTATTGATATATCAGTGGGCTCATCGACCAGATAAAACAGTTCCGCACGTCCATGCAGCACGGTTGCCACAGCGCGAGCCGCCAGCAACTGCGCATCTTCCTGTCCTTGCAGCAAAAAATCCTTCATTTCATCGATATAACGATAACCTAGCCACGGTAATGCAAGCAGAAACAGGGAACTGAATAACAGCATGCGCGTGCTCATGCTCATGCCGCGACGCTTGCTC
This sequence comes from Gammaproteobacteria bacterium, assembly GCA_030641945.1. Lineage (GTDB taxonomy): Bacteria > Pseudomonadota > Gammaproteobacteria > SZUA-229 > SZUA-229 > JABDQW01. The sequence goes on from DAOWLL010000020.1 coordinate 3,694, forward strand.
TTTTTTGTTACTGGCATATCCAGCAATATCCAAAACCGTAACGGGTTTTAATACAGTTAAAGTCAGCATCGACTTTCTTAAGTTTTTTTCGAATATGCAGAATGTGCGTATTGATGGTGTTGTCTTCCACCAGACCCTGTCTGGTTGCCCGTACCAGATCCTCAATGCTTGCACCTTCCGGATTGGCTAGCAGGGCAGACAAGATATCAAATTCTGTCGGCGTAAGTTCAACAGCAGTATTCTTCCAGCTGGCACGCATAGTTACAGGATTTATCTCAATATCGCCCAACACCCTGACATCAGCCGAGTAATTCATGCTGCTTTCCTTTATTCTAAAAAGCGACTCGACGCGGGTAATTAAAAAATCCAGCGATACAGGCTTTGTTTGATAATCCCAGGCACCCAGCTGCAAGCCATAGATCTTGTCGAGCTCATCGCCGCGTGTTGTTAGAAAGATGACGGGGATTTGCGGACTGCGCTGCTTCAAGTCGCGGCATACCTCAAAACCACCACCTACCTCACTGCCAAGAATAATATCGAGTATTGCCAGGTCCGGAATTTCATGTTCAAAGCCATGGACAGCCTGTTCCCGGCTTTCGTATTCAGCAACTATATAGCCATTACTGCGCAACGCGTCCGCATAATGCGCACGCTGCAGTTCATCATCTTCTACGATGGCAATGTTATAGCTCATAGACCTAATCTAGCGGAAAACGACCGAATTGTTGAGATACAGATAGCAAGCTCCATTTTTTCTCCATTTTTCCTCCACGCACTCGCAAAGATTGAAATCAGCGGCGCTGCTTTAATGGGCAGCGTAAACACGGCGAAGTTCAATCACATCGTATTGAACCGCCTGAACCAACTCTGGAGAGAATCATGAAAAAACAGCTTATTACAATCGCAATAACCTCAACCCTGCTGGCAGCGACAGCACACAACGCCTATGCAGGTGATCAGCAAGTATCAGATAACAGGCATAAACAATACATCGGCACAGGAATCGGCGCTACTGCCGGCGCTCTTGTCGCCGGTCCTGTTGGCTTCATTGTCGGCGGACTCATCGGCAACCTGGCAGGAAAACACGATGCAATGGATGACAAGGTCTCTGATCAGTCACCCGCTGTAAACGAACTGTATACAGAAGTTGTGTCGCAACCGGCTTCAGCACCATCAACAGACGAAGAAACTGTGGAAACGATTGTCATTGCACAGGCCGGCGAAATTGATTCCGTCATCAGCAATGAGGCTATGGAACATACATCAGTAATGCAGAACATCATGCTCGCAAACATGGGCCTTGATGTCTTTTTTCTTTCAGGCAGTACTAGCGTAGAAACATTTTATCATTCACGTATTGAAGCTGTATCCAGGCTCATGCAAGAGATGCCCGATATCAACATTCATCTCGAAGGATACTCGGATCGACGTGGCGACAAGAACGCAAACCTGGCTTTATCAAATGAACGTCTCAATGCTGTTCGTAATGAACTCGTACAGGCAGGTGTTGATCCAGCTCGAATTCACATGAGCGCTTTCGGTGAACAGAAGCTCATATCCAAACCGGGCAACCTGGAAGCCTATACCTTCGATCGCCGCGTCGTCATTCGTATCGAACAGGTAACACCAGATTCGAAAAGCCCGCTCGCGTTAATGGATAGAAAGCCAATGCTTTGAACATTACTTACATCCCGGCCCTCTCCTATGAGGAGAGGGCTTTGCGCACAACATCTCCAAGACTAACAAATAACACGAGCAAAGGAGCATAACTATGAACATGACAAAACATGCACGGGCACGATCACAACAACGTGCAATACCACCACTGATCATTGAATGGCTATGCAAGTACGGTTGCCGCCTCAAAGGCATGAACGGCACCACGGTTTGTTTTTTCGACAGGGAAAGCCGCCGTTGTCTTGCGTCTGAAGTTGGTCACGTTGTCGTCAGGCGCCTGTCTGACATGATGGACGCATACCTGGTGTTGTCAGGCGACAGCATCGTGACCATTGGCCATCGCTACAAACCGTTCAAGAGTAAATAATCAATGGAGACTGTAATGACAACAATAGCAGCTGAACTATACACCGCTAAACACAGCCACAGCCGAATGCCCGCATTGTTACGTTTGCTTGGTGCACTGGCCCTGTATATCTGTTTTGGTTTATTAGCAGAATACGCCTATGCGAATAACAACGAACTTAACCCGCTAGAATCGACACACGGTTCTGTCTGGTTGCTAGCTGAAAACGGCATCTACGTTAATACCCTGTTACTGAAAACCGACGCCAGTTTCGACGTTTCCGGCATGATCGCACGCGCAACAGTCAAGCAACATTTTAAAAATAACAGCAGCTTCTGGGCCGAAGCTATTTATGTGTTTCCACTGCCTGAAAACGCTGCGGTTGATCATTTTAAACTCCGTATTGGTGAACGCTTGATCGAAGGGCAGATACAGGAAAGAGCCCAGGCCAAAAAAACCTACGAAACAGCGAAAAACGAAGGTAAACAGGCCGGCCTGGTAGAACAGCAAAGAGCCAATATCTTTACAACATCACTAGCCAATATAGCACCGGGAGAGGAAATCACTGTCGAGATCGAGTACCAGCAAACACTGGATTATAAAGACGGCAGGTATCGATTACGCTTTCCGATGGTTGTTGGGCCTCGCTTTAATGCGTCAAGTCATATCATGCCCGATGACAGCAATGACACCGATGTAAACACTGCAATTTCAAACTCAATGGTAAACCCTGTATATATACATGTATCACTGGATGCAGGTGTTCCGCTGGCAGAACTTGACAGCACTTACCATGCTATCGATATCAAGCAGACGGACCCACACCGTTACAGCATTGCGCTTGCGCCCGGAAAGGCGTTTGCAAACCGTGATTTCGAACTTGTATGGCATCCTGAGCTAGGCCATCAGCCACAGACTGCCGTTTTCACCGAACAGCATAATGGCTATGAATATGCATTACTTTCGGTTCTTCCTCCTGACCTTCGCTCACTTGGCCAGAAACTGCTGCCTCGCGATGTTGTATTTATCCTCGATGTCTCCGGCTCAATGGGTGGAACCTCGATCGAGCAGGCCAGAGCTTCATTAATACAGGCACTGGGTCGACTTAAAGCAGAGGATCGTTTCAACATCATCTGGTTCAATGATCGCAGCGAACGTCTTTATCCACACGCTATGCCTGCAACCAGCCATAACATTCAATACGCGAGCGCGATCATTAACAATCTGAATGCGAGTGGCGGAACCGTTATGCTGCCGGCACTGGCACTTGCGCTCAATGAACAGCCCGATCTATACCGTGTCAGGCAGATTATCTTTCTCACCGATGGCAATGTAGACAATGAACATGAACTGTTTGCAGTAATCAATGAGCAGTTAGGCGATAACCGCTTATTTACCGTTGGCATCGGTTCTGCACCAAACAGTTACTTTATGCGCAAGGCAGCACGTGCCGGTCGCGGCAGCTTTACCTATATTGGTGATATTGATGAAGTTCAGCAAAAAACCGATGCGCTGCTGGAAAAACTGGAATCGCCTGCGCTGGTCAATATAGACATGAGGATTGAGGGGCTGGACGTCGAATCCTTTCCGGATCCAGTACCTGACCTGTACCTGGGCGAGCCACTGACTGTACTGATTCGTGGCAAACAGCTCGGCAACAGCATTAGCCTTTATGGAGATTATGGCGAAAGCGATTGGCAACAAAAGCTTGAATTATTCGACGGTATAGATCATTCAGGCATTCGAACCGCCTGGGCGCGCAACAAGATTGCATTCCTGCTGGAGCAACGCCATGATGCCGAAACAGAAAATCACCGTGATGCATTAAAAAATAAAATCGTACAAACATCCATCGAACACCACCTGGTGAGCCGCTTCACCAGTCTTGTTGCTGTCGATGTTACGCCTGTTAACAACAGCGGTCTGTTATACAGTGAAAAACTGAAAACTAATCTTCCACATGGCTGGACACTCGGCCAGTTAAAACAACCGGCCAGGCAGCAGATGCTCATGGCCCAACTCAACCTGCCGCAAACTGCAACCAGCGCTTCATGGCACATGATAATAGCTTCGATGCTGTTTGCACTTGCGATGGTTTTCTATCTATGGAGAAAGCTAATATGAACACCCGGAACAGGCTGACTTTCGTATTTATAATCCTCGCTGCTGCTGCATTGTGGCAGCTGGGACTGGCAGGCTGGATACATACCAAGGCACACACAGCTCAGATACTGCTTGATCGGGCCTGGCAGCAAACACTGATCAATCAAGAGCAGAACAAACCCTGGCCCTGGGCAGATACCTGGCCTGTGGCAGAACTTATTGTGCCGAGTCTTGATATCTCACAAATCGTACTCGCCGGTGACAGCGGTGCAACGCTGGCATTCGGGCCTGGCCATTCATTTGCCAGCGTCATGCCTGATAAACGCGGCACCGTGATGATCAGCGGACACCGCGACACCCATTTCAGGTTTCTGCAAAATCTAAAAGCAGGGCAACGGCTTATTTTGAAAACAAAGTCAGGTATTCATTATTACGTGGTTAACAGAACACAAATTGTTGATAGCCAAAGCTACACAATTGAAACAAACAACGATGAATTAGTACTTGTAACCTGTTACCCGTTCAATTCCGTCATAGTTGGCGGCGCTGAACGCTACCTGGTTTATGCACAACGCGAGCGGATAAAGGCAGTGAATAGTTAATAGTGAACAGTGAACAGTGAACAGTGAATAATAAGGATTATAGCGCCGGTTATGATCGCCTTATCTCAGCCTGCAGCTCGCCTTTAATGATCTTAAATCCACTCGATGTAAACCTATGCTATTTGTTAATCCGTGGGTCTGCCTAAGCGAAGCGTTGCAGGCTAAGTATAACGCCGGGAACGCAAAAGCCTTATCCCGGCCTACAACTGAACATTACCTGCTCTACGTACAACGCAAGCGGATAATCTAAAGCATGCATGAGCAGCGGGAATGCTTATACGTAGGCCTTCATAAGCGAAGCGTTGCAGGCAATATATCGCCGGGAACGCAAAAGCCTTATCCCGGCCTACAACTGACCGCAACCTAATATATGTACAACGTTAGCGGATAATCTAAAGGATACATTAGCAGCGGGAATGCTTGTACGTAGGCCTTCATAAGCGAAGCGTTGCAGGCTATGTATAACGCCGGGACGCAAAAGCCTTATCCCGGCCTACAACTGACAGACAGAAATATGATACGGATATGTCTTCTCGCAATGACACCAGGATCGTAAAGAAAGCTTCGGCTCGTTAGAAATTGTAAGTCAGCTCAAGCGCGATGCGTCTTGCCTTGGTATACAGGTCCGGTATATCGAATGCCGCATAATGAAACGAACGTTTCTCGCCAAAGATATCCGGCGCCAGGTTGTTGGAAAAATCCTTGCGAATACCGAAGCGCGCATTGGCTTCACGAGACGTTGTTGATTTTGGTTCGCCAAAGGTATAGCCGGACACCACACGGGTATCAATATAAAACTGACCCCAACTATCATGTTCGAGAATCAAAACACTCCAGAAACCCATTGTAGGATTGGAGACATCTGCGTATCTCGGGTCCATGGAGCTTGCCCAGGCCCAGCCAAGTGAACCGTTAAGGCCTAATGTTATTTTAAAAGGTGAACTGTCGGGCCACTTGTAGGCCCAGAAGCGGCCGATTTTACCCGCGTTCAATTCATAGTAATAGTCGACGCCAAGGCTGTCATCGAAGCTTGCATTGACCTGCAGCAATTCAAGTTGATCACGCACCGTATTGAAATTTTTTGCAGACTTGATGTCATTCTTCTTCTGATAGGTCCAGAAAGTAAAGCCAAGTACCGCGTACTCCAGATCTGTTGATGAATCGCCTACCTGGAAGTCTGTAACATCAACTCTGTACTTCAGGATTTCCGCATCTGGCTGATCATAAACAGTCGCAGCTTCACGGTGAAAACTATAGCGACCACCCAGCAACAGTTTTGTACCATGAAACTTCGGGTCAATGGTCCAGTCAACGTCTGCGATGCCCAGGCTCAGTGAATTTTAACCAAGATCCCAGTTATCAGCCAGTACCTGTGAGGCAGTGAATAAAGCTGTAGCAGTAACTACTATAAAATACTTCATCTCATTAACCCGAGGTGGCTCCGGTGCAATTTATCATAAATAGTTAAAAATTCCAGCGTATACCGACAGTAAATATGTTTCCCAGGGCTTCACCGCTTTCAGAAACCGTGCTGTCTATCCTCCATTCCGCATATGCCAGACGGTAGAAATCATCAATCGAATAGCGCAAGCCGACAACACCGTATCTAAGCTCATAGAGGCCTACCTGAGTTTCACCTTCATCCGGATCAAGCCAGTTATAACCTGCAACCAGCCAGTAATCTTTGATCAGCCTGTAACGTGAATACAGCTCCGAACCCCATCCGATGAAGTAAGTGCCTTTAGCTGAGGTTTCATGGTTCCTCAGTCGTGCAAGGGTAAAGCCCAGGTACCATTGCTCATCAAACCACCTGGCACCCAGCAAATAAGCTTCGGCGTCACCCCTGATACCAGCAGCCTGTACAGCAGGATTGTTCAGGTCATCAATGCGGGCTCGGTTATAGGCAATGCCAAATGTAAAATTTTTCCTTGATTCCAGCACTGCGCTCAAGCCAATAGCATTTTGATAGTTCACTCCATCAACTCGCGGGATCGGTTGATCGCTCTGTAGCTGGATATTCAGATTGAAGGGTTTCACTTTCCATGTTTCCGGCAGGAAATCGATATAGGCGCGAGTCTGTAATACATTATTAGCGCGGCCCGTACCCGTAGCACCGCCATCCGTGTTGGCGTTGAAGGTGCCGACTGCACTGCTGCCGGCGCTGTCGAACCTGTCGGTGAAATTAGCAATCCTGTAATAGGTTGACCAGCTTTTGCCGTAGCTGGCAGAGAGAACCGGTGTTTCAACACCAACGGAATATAAACGCGCAAAGACACTGTCGCCACGCTCGCCTTCACCGGAGCTTCCACCGGGGCTGAGAAACTGGTCGATCTCGTCAAGAAGATTAAAACCCGCTTCTGCGCGCGCATACACCCATGCATCAGGTCGTGCGTTCCATTCTGCTTCGGCCCCGATACGGGAACCTGCATCACCAAATATTGATCCGGCATCTGTTGTGCGGTAATGCAGGCGAATGCTGCCATAGATATCTCCCTTGAATGGCTCTTTGACAACGGGCTTTGTTACCTCATCCTCACGTTCAAAACGTGGCTCCTGTTCTTCGGATTTCACTTTTTCCCTGGCTTTTTCCAGCTCTTTATCTTCTTCCGCTACATGTTCTGTTTTCTGTTCCTGCTCAACAAGCTCTTCAGCTTCTTCCTGTCGCTCGGATGTTTTTTGCGCCTGCGGGTCTTCCTCTTCGGAAATGACCTGTCGCCGCACTTCTTCCTGCTCTGGCGAGGCCTGCTCAGATGACTCTGCAACAACAGTAGATGCGCGATCTATGACCGCGGAATCACGGCTAACTTCAGCCGCGGTGGCAGCCGAACTTAGACAGAGCACTATAAATAGGTGTAATCTTGGCAGCATCCTGGAGAATCAGATAAGTTGCAGAAAGACTTACTCTTCAACATTTTATAACAACAGCCATAGATCAGTCGCGTAATAACCGGCAACGGGAGGAACATTATTATGAATTTGTTTTATAAACCCATCAATCTGATACCACTTGTTTTTCTGATTAGCCTGTCGGCTTCCTGCTCTGACAATGAGAGCAAGACTGAATACACCGGCACACTGGAACACAGGCCGGAGGGTAAAGACGGCATGTGGGTAATCGATGGTAAATCATTCAGTGTCTCAGAAGAAGTCGAACTGGATGAGGATCATGGCCCCCTGACAGTAGGCGCCTGTGTTGAACTAGAGATGGAAGACGGTGTTGTCAAAGAGATAGAATCCGAAGAAATGGAAAAGTGTCAGCCTGAACAGAAATAAACTTCAATAGCCAGGATTGAATTTAACAGGCAGCGCCATACCTGTTCAATACATGACATCTTTGTGCACTTTGCGCCCTGGCGAGAACACAAT